>NZ_JBFRER010000162.1:0-13399 GCF_052114405.1 Streptomyces sp. M-16
CGGCTGGTGCCGGTGATGCCGGCGCGGTGCGGGAAGTGGGTGCGGGTCAGGGCGAGTGAGCGGCCGGTCTCCGCGATGTGGGTTTCGGGGTGCGCGGTGACGTGTTCGTGCAGGCGGCGGGCCTGGTCGCGCAGGGCCGCTTCGCTCTTCCCCGACACCACCCACGGCAACGGGCCGTCCCCGCGCGACACCGGCTCCTCGGACTCCCCGGGCCCTACGGCCGGCACGGGCTCCGCGGCCGCCGCCGCGGCCGGACCCTCCGCCACGATGAGGTGGCAGTTCGTCCCGCCCATGCCGAACGAGGACACGCCGGCGATCAGCGGACGGTCCGGGCGCGGCCAGGGCGCCAGCTCCGTCTGCACCGCCAGGTTCAGGTCGGCCAGCGGGATCCGCGGGTGGGGGGAGACGTGGTTGAGGCTCGGCGGCAGCATCCGGTGGCTGATGCTCAGCGCGACCTTGAGCAGGCCCACGATGCCCGCGGCGCCCTCCAGATGGCCGACGTTCGTCTTGGCCGAGCCCACCGGGAGCGGGAAGTCCGCAGCGCGCTCCACGCCCAGCGCCGCACCGAGCGCCGCCGCCTCGACGGGATCACCGACCGGCGTTCCGGTGCCGTGCAGCTCCACGTACTGCAGGTCCTCCGCCGACACCCCGGCGTTGAGGCGCGCCAGCCGCAGCACCTCCTCCTGGGCGCTCGCGCTGGGCACCGTCAGCCCGTCCGTCGCGCCGTCGTTGTTGACGGCCCCACCGCGGATCACGCAGTACACCTGGTCACCGTCGCGCAGCGCCCGGTCCAGGGGCTTGAGGACGACCAGGCCGCCGCCCTCGCCCCTGACGTAGCCGTTGGCGCGCGCGTCGAAGGTGTAGCAGCGGCCGTCCGGCGACAGACCGCCGAACTTGGCGGCGTTCACCGTGCTCTCCGGAGCCAGGTTGAGGCTCACGCCACCCGCGAGGGCGAGCGTGGACTCGCCGCGGCGCAGGCTCTCGCAGGCCATGTGCACGGCGACCAGCGAAGAGGACTGGACCGTGTCCACGGTAACGCTCGGGCCGTGCAGACCCAGCGTGTAGGACACGCGGTTCGCGATGATGCCGCGCTGGAGCCCCGTGAGGGTGTGCCGCCCGATGGACTCGGCGCCGCCGCGCCGCAGCAGGGTCCCGTAGTCGTCCGCGATGGCACCGATGAACACCCCCGTACGCGTGTCGCGCACCGCCGCCGGGAGCATCCTGGCGTCCTCCAGGGCCTCCCAGCTCAGCTCCAGCACCAGCCGCTGCTGCGGGTCCATGGCCGCGGCCTCGCGCGGGGAGACGCCGAAGAAGGCGGCGTCGAACCGGTCCACCTGATCGAGGTAGGCGCCACGGCGCGTCACCGCCTTGCCCGGCGCGTCGGGATCGGCGTCGTACCAGGCCTCGGCGTCCCAGCGGTCCTTCGGAGTCTCGCCGACCGCGTCGACACCGGCACGGAGGTTGTCCCAGAACGCCTCGGGGTGGGGTGCCTCGGGCAGGCGGCAGGAGAGTCCGACCACGGCGATCGGAACGTCCCGGACAACGGCGGTGCCGGAGGCGGCGGGGTCAGTCTGACTCACGATGGGTTCCATGCCGTTCATCCTCGGAACGGCATATAACGCGCCCCTAACCCGTGCCTTACGAACCGCTCAGCAGACCGGACGGCCCCCGGTGGAGCCCGCGGCGGCCTCGGCGGCCGCCACCGGAGCCGGCACCGACGGCACCGGCTCGCCGAGGGGGACCAGCCGGCCCGGCCGGCCGGCCGACAGCGCGCCCCCCTTCATCGACACCCGGCCGGTCGACACCGCACGCAGGGTGCCGACGGCGGTGACGTACGCGACGAAGCTGTCGGTGTCCCGCCGGTGCCGGGCCGGATCCCGGAACCCGCCGAAGGCCGGGTACCCGTCCTGCCCGGTCAGCGTGTACGAGGACGTCACCACCCGGTACGTGCCGTCCGGGCGCAGCGCGGAGCCCCCGATGAGCACGTCGGCGGGCGCCACCCGGTCACCGGCCGGCCCCGACGCGTCGAAGGAGTACCGCACGTTGGCGGAGACCGCGAGCGGCGCGTACGTCAGCCCGCCCCGCCCGTCCGGCGCCCACTGCTGTTCCAGGGCGTCGTGGAGCTGCCGTCCGGTGACCGACGCCGTGATCAGCGGACTGCCGTACCCGACCGCCCGCCAGGCCCGTTCGAAGCTGACGGGATCCTCCGTGGCGGACCCGAGGAGCAGGTCCGTGTTGATCAGACTCCGGCCGGTCCGTGGGGCCAGCGCGATCAACGCCAGGTCAGCGGCGCCCCCTTCGGGACGCGGGCTGGTGTCGAAGGAGTCCGCCGGCTGGGCCGAGGCCCACAGCGCCCAGTCGGCCACCAGGTTGCCCATGGTGCTCTCCCCGGCCGGTGACAGGACGCGGCGGAACGACGCCCGCTGCCGGCCGATCGTCGCGCCCGCGTACCGGGTGGCGTACCCCTTCCAGTAGTCGACCACCTTGCGCATCTCCGGATCGGGCTCGACGTCACGGGTGTTGGGGTGGTTGGTCGACGTGGTCAGCTCCCGGACGACCGCACCGGTGACGGGATCGAGGCGCAGGGTGATCTCGTTGACGATCTGGCCGTGGCAGCCCGCCTCGACGAACGGCCGCAGCCGTCCGGAGGGATCGGGAAGCATCATCGTGAAGGCGCAGTGCCAGTGCCCCGTCACGATCGCATCGATGTCCGCGGACACGCGCAGCGCCAGGTCGTACGCCGGCCCGCTCGGGTCGCTGCCCGAGTCGAACGCGGATCCGGCCACGGCGCCGTCGTGCATGCTGAGTACGATGGCGTTGACCCCGCGGGTCTTGAGCTCGGCGGCGCAACGGTTCGCGGCGGACACCTCGTCGAGCGTGGTCAGGCCCGGCTGGAAGGAGTTGGAGAACCGCTCCGTGCCCAGGGCGGTGAGGTGGATGAAGCCGAGGGGTAACTGCCGTCCGCCGGGGGCGCTCACCCACTCGACGTGGTACGGAGGGAGTACGGTCGCCCCGCCCGGTCCCGCCACGGCGTTGGCGCTGTAGTAGCGGAAGTCGGCGCCGTGGAAGCGCCTGCCGCGCGAGTCCGGGAACGTGTTCGTGCGCCCCTCGCCCTCGTACGGGAGGCCCTGCTCCATGTGCCGGACGAGGAACCCGGGGGTGCGGTCGAACTCGTGGTTCCCGGCCGTCGCGAAGTCCAGCCCCATCAGGTTGAGCGCCTCGATGGTCGGCTCGTCGGACAGCGCGAACGCGGGGAACTCCCAGCCCGAGAAGAGGTCGCCCGGCGCGAAGAAGAAGGAGTTGGCGCGTCCCGCCCGCAGCCGCCGCAGATGCGTGGCCATGTACGCGACCCCGCCCACCGTGTACGTCCGGCCGCCCGCCCCGGTGATCACGGCGTCCCGGGCGGGCGGAGCGCTCAAGTAGCCGTGCAGATCGGTGATGTTCAGCAGTTGCACGTCCACGTACCCGGCTCCGCTGACGGCGTCGAGCGCCGCCCGGGTGGCCGCGGCGGCGGTACCCGTGACGGCGCGCACGCCGACGGCCCCCGCCGCGGTCAGGAAGACGCGCCGGCCCAGTCCGTTCATGAACACTCCCCCAACGAGGTACGAGAGCTCCTGGAAACGCTCGTGCACCGGTCTCCCCGGCCCGGAAGGCCAACCGGTGTGCGGCACGGGCCCCAGGGGCGAACCGTGGACGAACTCCGCGCCCGCGCCGCGGCCGGTGACGACCCCCCCCGGGACCGTGCGGGTCGTGAGCACGCACCGGATCGTCCCCGTCCACGGGGCCTTCCATGCCCCGGCCCCCGCACGACGTCTTTGACGGCGTGCCCGTGTGAGGCGCCTCGGGGCCGGAAGGGTCGGGGCGCACGCATACGGGCCCCGCCGTGGCGGGGCCCGTATGGGCGGTACGGCGGGGCGCTGTCAGGCGGTACGGGTGCTCGTGCGGCTGCTGTCCGTGCACAGGGCCCAGATGATGAAGAGGGAGACGGCGATCGAGACGAGCGCCCACAGTGGCGTGTAGGGCAGCCACATGAAGTCGAAGATCACGTTGATGGAGGCCAGCGCCACACCCATGACCCGGGCCCAGCCCGCGCCCTTGATGAGGCCGGCGCCGACGATGAGCAGCACGACGCCGAGCAGCAGGTGGATCCAGCCCCACGCTTCGACGTTGAACTTGAACACGTAGGAACCCAGCCGCGTGTAGACCTCGTCCTGCGCGATTCCGGAGATGCCCTTGATCACGCTGAGGACGCCGTCCACGAGGAGCAGGACGGCGGCGAACATCGTGCCGCCCGCGGCCCAGGCGCCGCTGGCGCTGTGGGGCTGGGGAGACCTTGGGGTGGTGCTCTGTTGGGACACGGAATGCTCCTTGACCGAGGGACGCCGCTTCCGGCAGGCAGTCCCATCGTTCGGCAGTGCCCGGGAGGGGGACACCGGAGCGCGGCCGTTCGGGTGAATTCCGGCGGGCCCCGCCTGCGGCGGGGCGGGTCAGGCCCGGTTCCGGTGGGTCGTGTGCCGCGTACGGCGCGCACCGCGCGGGTGATGCCGTAGCCGAGGAGCCGGGGCAGGACGGTGAGGGCGGCCGCGTACACGCCGAGGTGGCCGGCGGGGTCGCCCGCGTCCTTCAACGACGGTCCATGATCGATGAGTTGACCGGCTCCGCTAGGGTGGGGACGCCGTACCGGCGAAGATCCCAGGAGGTTGTCCGCATGGCCGCTCCCACGACCCACCTGCTGTTCTCGTACGGGACCCTCCAGTCCCCCGACGTCCAGCTGGCCCGCTTCGGGAGGCCGCTCGACGGCCGCCCCGACGGGCTGCCCGGGTACCGGACCACCTACATCACCATCACGGACCCCGAGGTCATAGCGGCCAGCGGCTCCGACCGGCACCCCCTCGTCGTCGCCTCGGACGCGCCGACGGACGCCGTCGACGGCACCGTGTTCTCGATCACCGATGCGGAACTCGCCTCGGCGGACGACTACGAGGTCGACGACTACGTCCGGACCGAGGTCGTCCTGAGCTCGGGCACGAAGGCCTGGGCCTACCTCGCCGCACCGGCCGCCGACGCGGGCTGAGCCCGTCCCGGCGAAGGCTCCCGCCCCGGATCCCCGCCGGCCTCCGTAAGACTTCCGTCATCGCGGCGCCCCTGTCCCCGGGGATGCCGGCGCCGTTGAATGGCGGGAGACGCAGGAGCGAGGGAAGGCGGAGTGCGGTGGCCACGAAGAATCGGCGCCGGGGAGCGGTCGTCGCGGTACTGATCGCGGTGACGGCGGTGCTGGGGGCGGGCCTCTACTGGTTCCAGCCGTGGAAGCTGTGGCAGGACGACACCGTCCGCGACGCCCTTCCGGTCGCCGGGCCCTCCCCGGCCTCCTCGCGGTCCGCTCCCGCGGGACCCCGTACGGTCGCCCGGGGCACGCTGATCAGCCACGAGCACACCACCACGGGCACGGCCACGATCATCCGTCTCCCCGACGGCAGCCACACCCTGCGCCTGGAGGGCCTGGACACGAGCAGCGGCCCCGACCTGCGGGTCTGGATCACGGACGCGCCGGTGAAGGAGGGCACGGCGGGCTGGCGCGTGTTCGACGACGGGAAGCACCTGAGCCTGGGCAAGCTCAAGGGGAACAAGGGCGACCAGAACTACGCGATCCCCGCCGGCGTGAACCCCGCCGAGTACAGCAGCGTCACCATCTGGTGCGACCGCTTCGACGTCTCCTTCGGCGCGGCCCCCCTCACCGCCGTGTGACCACGGCGGTGAGGGGTCCGGGCCGGCGGCCGGGCCGGCCGCGGCGGTCCGGCCCGGACCTCGGACTCAGGCCAGGTCGAACCGGTCCAGGTTCATGACCTTGTCCCAGGCGGAGACGAAGTCCTTGACGAACTTCGCCTTCGCGTCGTCGCTCGCGTACACCTCGGCGACGGCGCGCAGCTCCGAGTTCGACCCGAAGACCAGGTCGGCGCGGGTGCCGGTCCACTTGACCGCGCCCGTGGAGGCGTCGCGGCCCTCGAAGGTGTTCTGGTCGCCCGACGTCGCCGTCCACGTCGTGCCCAGGTCGAGCAGGTTGACGAAGAAGTCGTTGGTCAGGGACCCCGGGGTCTTGGTGAACACCCCGTGCGCGGACTGCTGGTGGTTCGCACCCAGCACGCGCAGGCCGCCGACGAGGACCGTCAGCTCCGGCGCGCTGAGGTTCAGCAGGTTCGCCCGGTCGATCAGCAGGTACTCGGCCGGCAGGCGGTTGCCCTTGCCGAGGTAGTTGCGGAACCCGTCGGCCACCGGCTCCAGCGCGGCGAACGACTCCACGTCGGTCTGCTCCTGCGTGGCGTCCGCGCGGCCCGGCGTGAAGGGGACCACCACGTCGAAGCCGGCGTCCTTGGCGGCCTGCTCCACGGCGGCGGCGCCGGCCAGCACGATCAGGTCGGCGAGCGAGATCCGCTTGCCGCCGGTCTGGGCGGAGTTGAAGGAGGTCTGGATGCCCTCCAGGACGCGCAGCACCGCGGCCAGCTGGTCGGGCTCGTTGACCTCCCAGCCGACCTGCGGCTGGAGGCGCACGCGTGCGCCGTTGGCGCCGCCGCGCTTGTCGCTGCCGCGGAACGAGGACGCCGCGGCCCACGCGGTCGAGACGAGCTGCGACACCGTCAGGTCCGAGGCGAGGACCTGCTGCTTGAGCGCGGCGATGTCCGACGCGTCGACGAGCTCGTGCGTCACCGCCGGCAGCGGGTCCTGCCACAGCAGCGTCTCGGAGGGGACCTCGGGGCCGAGGTAGCGCACGACCGGGCCCATGTCGCGGTGGGTCAGCTTGAACCAGGCGCGGGCGAAGGCGTCGGCGAACTCCGCCGGGTTCTCGTGGAAGCGCCGGGAGATCTGCTCGTACGCCGGGTCGACCCGCAGCGAGAGGTCCGTCGTCAGCATCGTCGGGGCGTGGCTCTTCGACGGGTCGTGGGCGTCGGGCACGGTACCGGCACCGGCGCCGTCCTTCGGCCGCCACTGGTTCGCGCCGGCGGGGCTCTTGAAGAGCTCCCACTCGTAGCCGAACAGGATGTCGAAGAAGCTGTTGTCCCAGGTGATCGGGGTGTTCGTCCAGATGCCCTCCAGGCCGCTGGTGATCGCGTCGGCGCCCTTGCCGGTGCCGTACGTGTTCTTCCAGCCCAGGCCCTGCTGCTCGATCGGGGCGGCCTCGGGGTCGTCGCCGACGCTCTCCGCCGGACCCGCGCCGTGGGTCTTGCCGAAGGTGTGACCGCCCGCGATCAGGGCGACCGTCTCCTCGTCGTTCATCGCCATCCGGCGGAAGGTCTCACGGATGTCGCGGGCCGCGGCGAGCGGGTCCGGGTTGCCGTTGGGGCCTTCCGGGTTGACGTAGATGAGGCCCATCTGGACGGCGCCGAGGGGGTTTTCCAGCTCGCGGTCGCCGGTGTAGCGCTCGTCGTCGAGCCAGGTGGTCTCGGGGCCCCAGTACACGTCCTCGTCCGGCTCCCAGACGTCGGCGCGGCCGCCGGCGAAGCCGAAGGTCTCGAAGCCCATCTGCTCCAGGGCGACGTTGCCGGTCAGGATCATCAGGTCGGCCCAGGACAGGCTCTGGCCGTACTTCTTCTTGACCGGCCACAGCAGGCGGCGGGCCTTGTCGAGGTTCCCGTTGTCCGGCCAGCTGTTCAGGGGCGCGAAGCGCTGCTGGCCGGCCCCGGCGCCGCCGCGGCCGTCGCTGATCCGGTAGGTGCCCGCGCTGTGCCAGGCCATGCGGATCATGAACGGGCCGTAGTGGCCGAAGTCCGCCGGCCACCAGTCCTGCGAGGTCGTGAGCACCTCGGCGATGTCCCGCTTGACGGTGGGCAGATCGAGGGCCTTGAAGGCCTCCGCGTAGTCGAACTCCTCACCGAGGGGGTTCGCCACGGCGGGGTTCTTGGCGAGGATCTTCAGATTGAGCCGCTCGGGCCACCACTGGCGGTTGCCGCCGCCCTGCGTCGGGTGCGGGGCGCGGTCGTGGGCGACCGGGCAGCCGCCCGGGCCCTGCGACTTCGCCTCTGTGACGACTGCATCGTGGTTCTCAGACATGGGAATCCTTCCGGACCTGGTCGATCACAACGCTCGAAAACTGCATGCGGGTGAAGGGTCCGGGGCGCGGGGCCCCGGTAAGGCGCTCGGCCACGTCGGCCGCCATGACATCACGGGGGCCACGGCGCGCACGGTCGAGCGAGGGGGGAACGGGCGGCCCGCACCTGCGGTTCCACGCCGTGCGGCTCCTCGGCGGTGGTCCGTCACGGATCCGATCTCCTGCCGCTCTGGAGTCTTCCTGTCCCTTGGCTATCTACGAATCCGATCCTACGATGGACGGAATCCAAGTCAAGAAGGACACCAAGACCCAGTCCTCCCGGATACCGGACGACCGTCGCCACATTCCGGACATCCGGCCGACCTGAACGGGTGAGCCGACATGAGTGACCTGCTGGAACGCCTGCGAGAGCGCGGCTGGCGCCTGACGTCCCAGCGTCGGGTGGTCGCGGAGGTCCTCGACGGCGACCACGTGCACCTCACGGCCGACGAGGTGCACGCCCGTGCGCTGGAGCGGCTGCCCGAGATCTCCCGGGCGACCGTCTACAACGCCCTGGGCGAACTGGTCTCCCTCGGGGAGGTCGTCGAGGTCTCCACCGACGGCCGGGCCAAGCGCTACGACCCCAACGCCCACCGGCCGCACGAGCACCTCGTCTGCTCCGGCTGCGGGCTCATCCGCGACGTCCACCCCACCGGCGACCCGCTGGCCCAGCTGCCCGCGGACGAACGGTTCGGCTTCACCGTGTCCGGCGTGCAGGTCACCTACCGGGGGCTGTGCCCCGCCWGCGCCCGCGGCTGAAAACCATTGCTCCGCCGCCCGGTACGCCGCTCGCCCCGGCTCGCCGCTCGACCCCGTATGGGCCGGGGCACTAGCCGATCTCCACCACCCGGGCCCACGCGGGCGGCGCGTCCGGAACGTAGTCGGGATCGTCCTCCCGCCACGAAGCCCCCCGGGGGAAGAGACCCACCACCGTCCGGCACCCGGGCCGGTCCGCCGGCCACGGCGTCTGTCCGTCGGTCAGGACCACGATCACGTCCGGCCGGGGGCCCGTGCGCAGCGCGCGGGCGAAACCCGCGCGCAGATCGGTGCCCCCGCCACCCACCAGCGCGAACCCCTCGGCACGGCACAGCGGGTCCGCCACCCGGGCCGCCGCGTCGCACGCCAGCACGGTGACGAGGTCGCGGCGGCCGCCCACGGCACGGGAGATCGCGGTGACTTCGAGGAGTGCGCTGCCCAGTTCGGCGTCGCTCACCGAGGCGGAGGTGTCGATGATCACGCTGACGCGGGGCGGCCTGCGCCGCAGACTCGGCAGGACGGCGCCCGGCACCCCGGCGGAACGCCGCGACGGCCGCCCGTACGTGTAGTCCTCGCCCGCGCCGGAACCCGCGACGGCCGAGCGCAGCGCCGCCCCCAGCAACTCCCGCCACGGCTGCGGCGGGTGGAAGGCCTCGTCGGCCCACCGCCGCCAGCCCCGCGAGGCCCTTCCCGGGCGGCCGGCGATGCCCTGTGCCACCCGGAAGCGGACCGCGTCCGTTTCCTGCTCGCTGAGCCCGTGCGCGCCGTCCGGGCCCAGGTCCCACCCGCGGTCCAGTCCGTCGGCCCCGCTGCCGCAGTCCAGCCAGGTCAGGTGCAGGGTGCCCGCTCCGAGGCTGAACTGGCGGAGGTAGTCCTCCATCAGCTCCCCGGGGGACAACCCCAAGGTCCCCGGTGTGACGGCCCCTTCGGGTGCCACCAGCCCGTCGCCGAAGGCGTCGTCGTTGATCTCGCAGTCCGCGGCGATGTTCATCCGCAGCCGGTCCCCGGGCCCGGTCAGCCCGTGCTCCCGCGCGAGCCGGTCACCGCGCCCGTGGTGGTCGCGCAGCAGGTGCGACACCTCGTGGACCCACACCGCGGCGAGCTCCTCCACCGGGGTGCGCTCCACGAACCCGGGGGAGGCGTAACACCGCCAGTGCCGGTCCACGGCCATCGTCGGCACCCGTGGCGACTCCACGACGTGCAGGGCGAACAGGGCCGTCGCCAGGTAGGGCCGGGCCCGTACGGCGTACAGCCGGGCCGCGAACAGCTTGTCGAGGTCCAGCGTCCCGGTGGGTCGCCCGGTCACGCGCCGGCCTCCGCCCCGGCCCGGCCCGCGACCCGGGCCGCTGCCCGGTCGGCGCGCCGGGACAGCGTCACCACCCCGGCGAGCCGCTCGATCGCCGGTGGCACGTCCCAGTCCTCCTGCCGCAGCGCGGCGAGGGTCGTCGCGGGCACCACCACCAGGTCCGGGGCCCCCGTCTCCAGCGCCCGGACCAGCAGGGCCCACGCCGCGTCCCAGCGGGACCGCTCGGGGCGCGCCCGGACGGCGGCCACCACCGCGTCGAGCACGGTCTGCCGCAGGTCCCCCCGTTCCGGAAGCGCGGCGCCGGCCGGGTCAGCGAGCAGCGTCTCCGGGTCCGGGAGGTCCATGCGGTCCAGCCAGGCCAGCAGTTCCAGACCCGGGCCGTCTCCCACGGTGCCCCGGACCAGTAGGGAGAGCACGTCCCGGGAGGAACCGGCGGCCGTCGCGAAGGCGGTGAGGCACAAGGCCATGTCCCAGCTCCGCGGCGACGGCCAGGGGCCGCCCCGGCGGGCCTCGCCGCTGGGCAGCAGGTGGACCAGCTTGGGCCGGGCCGTGAGCAGTCCGCACACCGCGCGGCGGGCGAAGGCCACGGCCTCCGGCAGGAGTACGGGGTCCAGCGTCGGCAGGGTCGCGCGCGGCCAGGTCCCGCCGAGACCCCGTACGACGACCTCGTGGTCGTGGGTCCACTGGAGGTGGACGAACCGGTTGGCCAGGGGCGGGCTCAGCTCCCAGCCGTCGGCCGCCGAGCCCCTCGGGTTGGCGGCGGCCACGATCCGTACCCCGGGCGGCAGTTGGAGCGCGCCGATCCTCCGCTCCAGCACCAGGCGCAGCAGGGCTGCCTGGACGGCGGGCGGCGCGGTGGACAGTTCGTCCAGGAACAGCAGCCCCCGGCCGGCCCGCACGAGGCGCACGGCCCAGTCCGGCGGCGCCATCGGCACGCCCTGGACGGCGGGGTCGTCGCCGATGACGGGCAGTCCGGAGAAGTCGGACGGCTCGTGCACGCTGGCGATCACCGTGGTCAGCGGCAGGTCCAGGGCCGTGGCGAGCTGGGTCAGGGCGGCGGTCTTCCCGATCCCCGGCTCACCCCACAGCAGCACGGGCAGGTCGGCGGCCACGGCCAGGGTCAGCGCCTCCAGTTGCACGTCGGGACGGGGTTCGGTGGTGGTTTCGCGCAGGAGGGCCAGCAGGTCACCGGCGACGTCGAGCCGGGCGGCCGGGCCGGTCTCCGCGGGGGCGGTGCGGACAGGGATGGGGGCGGGGGTGRGGGCGTACGAGGACAGTGCGGACATATCGATCACCTGTGGGTTCGCGGAAGACGGGCGGGCATGGGGAAGCAGGGGTGCGGCGGGTGGGGCGGGTAGGCCGGGTACGGCGGACGTCGGCCGGAGGGGTCAGCGGGCGGTCGCGAGACGGGGGCGCGGGCGGTGGCCGCGCGGACGGCTCCGCCCGTCGAGGAGGCGGCCGGGCCCGGGCCCGGCCAGGCCCGCCCGGAACAGCCCGTACACGAGGCGTCGCTGCGCCGCCGCCCGGAGCTCGTCCCGCAGGGCGCCGCCCCGCAGCACCGCGTCGGGGCCGAGGAGCCCCTCCACGACGGCCAGCGCTCCGGCGGTGTCCCCGTGGTCGAGGCGTTCGCGGACGCCGGTGAGGCAGTCGGGACGGCGGTGCGCCTCGTCGATGGCGCGCAGGCAGGGCAGGGGAGTCCCGCCCAGCGCCACCAGCAGTTCCTCGCGCCGGATCTCGTCCGGATCGTGGTCCAGCGCGGTCAACACCCCGCCGACCGGCCCGATCCGGTGCCGGGCGCCCCGGCACTCGACGGGCCGGGGCCCGCCGGGCGGGTACGGATCCCGCCGAGGGCCGGCCGGCCGGTACCCGGGCTCCAGGGCGGCGGCGACCAGGGGGTGGAGCCGGCCGGCCTCGACCAGTCCGGCGCGCAGCAGTTCCAGGTCGGGCGCCACCCGGGTCGCCGCGTCGGGCAGGACGGGCAGGACGCGCGCGCCGCGGTCCCCGGTCACGGAGGCCGCGGCGTCCCCGGACACGGTCGTGATCCGGAGCGCGGGCGGCCCGGAGCCGTCCCCGCCCGGAGCCAGGTCCAGGAGCAGGTGCCGACGCGTGCCGAGCCGTACGGTGACGGCTCCGGCGGGGCGCCCCTCGGCGCGGAGCAGGATCGCGGCCTCGGCCGCCCACCGGTCGACGGCGAAGCGGCGCCCGTCCGGGACCGTCGCCGGCAGCTCCGGACGGGCGGCGGCACCACCGCCACCGGCCGCCGCCACGCCCGCTCCGGCGCGGATCCGCAGCTCGTCGCTGCGGCGCGCGTCCCAGAGATGGCGGTGCAGGTCGAGGCGGAACCGCCGGTCGGGGCGCGGGTGGGGATGGCGCGGTTCACCGGGTTCGGGGCGGGAGCGGTCGTACAGCGCGAGGCTGAACCGCTGGCCCGCCTCCGCCCAGGCGGGCGGCGTCCGCACCACGAGGTGCACCGGGCACGAACCGTCGTACCCCGCGCCCTCGTACCGGGCCAGCGTGAGGGTCAGCCCGGGACGCAGCAGCCCGTCGGGAGCGATCCGCGGCAGGTGCCAGCGCAACAGGTCGGGAGCCAGATGGCGCAGGTCCGCACGGATCCGCGCCGCCAGGTCACGGCCGTGGGTGCGCGCCAGTCGGCGCAGGTCCAGGTCGACGTCGATGCCCGCGGCGGCGCAGGCGCCCGCCCAGTCGCCCGCACGGCGGCGGGTGGTGGCGGTTTCGATCATGGTGGCCGGCACGGCGAACTCGCGCACGCGCAGCCAGAGGGAAAGGCGGGAATCCCCGTACACGTCCTGAGTGAGCATCAGCGCTCACCTTGCGTGGACGGGACCCCCGATCTGTGAAGGGTTTCGGTGGTCATCGCGATGATCGTAGCGCTCCGCGGATCTCTCGGCCAGGAGTTTGCGGACCGGCGGCCGGGCGGGCCCGGAACCGGCCTCGACGTCAAGGGCGTTGACGCGGTCCCTGCCGGAAAACCGCCAGTCCCGGGCTCGTTCCGGCCGACCCCGGGGCCTGCGCGGGGTCGCCGCCCGGCCCGCCCGGCGGCCGGGGGAGGAGGGCGGCGCGCCCGGCGGGTCCGAGCCCCCTTCCCGCGTACGCCCCGGCCCGCCACCGGGGGACCCGGCGTCCGACGCGGACCGGCGGGCGGCCCCGATCCGGCCCCTGACCAGCGGTGACGCGCCGCGCCGGGCCGGGGCGAAGCCCGTCGTCGGAGGCGGCCCCCGGCCCGGCCCGGCCCCGCC
>NZ_JBFRER010000163.1:0-23856 GCF_052114405.1 Streptomyces sp. M-16
CCCGTGTGGCGRCCTCGTGCCCGGGCCGTGTGGCGGCCTCGTGCCCGGGCCGTGTGGCGGCCTCGTGCCCGGGCCGTGTGGCGGCCTCGTGCCCGGKCCGCGCGGCGGCCCCGTGCCCGGTCCGCGCGGCGGCCCCGTGCCGGGCCCGGGCGGCGATGCGGCCGGGTGGGCCTCGAACATCGGGCCGGATGGCCGTAGCATCCGGCCATGCCGAATGGTCAGCACGGTCCGTCGTCCAGCCAGCCCGCCGGAGGCCAGTGGTACCCCCCGGAGTGGCCCGACCGCATCCGCGCGCTCGCGGACGGCGCGCTCACCCCGGTGCCGCCCAAACGCGCCGCCACGGTGATGCTGCTCCGCGACACCCCCGCCGGCCCGGCCGTGCACATGCTGCGCCGCCGTGCCTCCATGGCCTTCGCCGGAGGCGCCTACGCCTACCCCGGCGGCGGGGTCGACCCGCGTGACGAGGACCGCCGCATCGGCTGGGCCGGCCCCGGCCTGGACGCCTGGGCGGACCGCCTCGGCACTGACGCCGCCACCGCCCAGGCCATCGTCTGCGGGGCCGTCCGTGAGACCTTCGAGGAGGCCGGCGTACTGCTCGCCGGGGAGACGCCCGGCACCGTCGTCGGCGACACCACCGGTGACGACTGGGAGGCCGACCGCGAGGCCCTCGTGGCGCGCGAGCTGTCCTTCGCCGAGTTCCTGGACCGGCGCGGCCTGCTGCTGCGCTCCGACCTGCTCGGGGCGTGGGCCCGGTGGATCACCCCGGAGTTCGAGCCCCGCCGCTACGACACGTGGTTCTTCGTCGCGGCCCTCCCGGAGGGCCAGCGCACCCGCAACGCCTCCACCGAGGCCGACCGGACCGTCTGGATCCGCCCGTCCGAGGCGGCCGCCCGCTACGACGCGGGCGAGCTGCTGATGATGCCGCCCACCATCTCCACCCTGCGTTCCCTGGAGCCCCACGCCAGCGCCGCCGCCGCGCTGACGGCGGCCGCCGCGCAGGACCTGACGCCCGTACTGGCGCAGGCCGCCCTCGTGGACGGTGAGCTGGTGCTCAGCTGGCCGGGGCACGACGAGTTCACCAAGCGCGTCCGCCCGGGAGGCACCGCATGACCGACGCAGCCGTACTCCCCGGCCAGCCCCGCGGAATGGTCTCCTCCGGGCCGGCGACCGTCCGTGCCGTCAACGTCCTGGCGCCCAACGCCTCCGCGATGACCCTGGACGGCACCAACACCTGGCTGGTCTCCGAGCCGGACTCCGAGCTGGCCGTCGTCATCGACCCCGGCCCGCTGGACGAAGCCCACCTGCGGGCCGTCATCGCCACCGCCGAAAAGGCCGGCAAGCGCGTCGCGCTCACCCTCCTGACCCACGGCCACCCCGACCACGCCGAGGGAGCCGGCCGCTTCGCGGAGCTGACCGGGACGAAGGTCCGGGCCCTCGACCCCGCGCTGAGGCTCGGCGACGAGGGCCTGGCCGCCGGCGACGTGATCCGTACCGGTGGCCTGGAGCTGCGCGTCGTGGCGACCCCCGGCCACACCGCCGACTCGCTCTGCTTCCACCTGCCCGCCGACCGGGCCGTCATCACCGGTGACACCATCCTGGGCCGCGGTACGACCGTGGTCGCGCACCCCGACGGCCGCCTGGGGGACTATCTCGACTCCCTGCGCCGCCTGCGCTCCCTGACCGTCGACGACGGGGTGACCACGGTGCTCCCGGGGCACGGGCCGGTCCTGGAGGACGCCCAGGGCGCCGTCGAGTACTACCTGGCGCACCGCGCCCACCGGCTCGCACAGGTCGAGACGGCCGTGGAGAACGGCTTCGTCACCCCCGAGGCGGTCGTCGCGCAGGTCTACGCCGACGTGGACCGCTCTCTCTGGCCCGCGGCCACATGGTCCGTACAAGCACAGCTGGAGTACCTTCGTGATCACGGACTGATCCCGGGGGGACCTGAATGAACACCCTGTACGTACTGCTCGCCCTGCTCGCCGCGGCCGGCTGGATCACCTCGACGGTGACCCTGCGCATGCGTGCCCTGGCGGACAGGGCGGACCGGTTGGAGCGCCGCCTGGGCCTGGTGCTGGACCACCTGGGCATCGAGGAGCCGGAGCCGGCCGGGATGGACGAGGTGCGGGCGCTGGTGCGCGACGGGCGCGACGTCTCGGCGATCAAGCGGTACCGCGAGATCACCGGCGCCGGTCTGGCGGAGGCGAAGCAGGCCGTCGACGCCCTGGCCGCGGCGCGGAGCGCGTAACGGGCTCCGCCGCGGGCTAGCGGCGCGGTGCCTTCGTACCGTGCCGGGCCGTGTACTCGTCGGCGAGCCACGGGCCGAGGTCCTCGACGTACCGGCGCACCACGGCAGGGTCCTCGACCGGGGCCAGCGCCACGACGGCCGCCGCCCGCATCTGGTCGGCCCGCTGCGGGTAGTACCGGGCGAAGACCTCCGCGGACTCGGTGAGGTCGCTGGTCCAGCCGCCCCAGCGGGGCATGACCAGGGTGAACCCGGTGCGCACGAGGTGCCGGGCGAAGGCCCGGCTCAGCCGGCGGTAGTCGGCCGGTTCCGAGGCCGACTCGACGCGTTCGCGCCAGCGGGGCAGTACGCGGGCCAGGTCGCCGTTGGTCTCCCGGGCCAGGACGCCGTCCGGCCGGTACCGGGGCAGGTGCTCGGCCAGGTCGGCCCCGAGCAGCGGCGTGCACAGGCAGGCCAGGAACCAGCCCAGGTCGTAACGTTCCTGCTCGCTCAGCAGCCGGTCCTTGCCGTACAGCAGGACGCCGACCCCGTCGATCTCCGGGAAGTCCTGGTCGAGGCCCTGGCCCAGCACCTCCGCGATGTCGCGGTCGTCGTGGGCGGGCTCGTCGTGCAGGGCGATCAGCAGGTCGAGGTCGGAGCGGCCGGGGCGGGCGGTGCCGCGCGGCACGGACCCGTAGAGGTAGGCGCTGTGGAGCCGGCTCCCGTAGGCCTCGGCGATCCGGCCGCGCGCGGCGGCGACGAGGCCCGCGAACGCGGGCTGGATCCGCCCCAGGGACCCCTCCCGCTCGAAGTACCCGTACGCGTCCAGACCCCTGTGTTCCATGATCCCTACTGTGCCCCTTCGCGGGGGCCGCCGCGGAGCCGTTTTCCGGGGCGCGCCGGACGCGCGGAGGGGCCCCGCCCGGCTTCCGGACAGGACCCCTCCACGACCGCGCCGGGGCGCGGCGGCCGACGTCGGTGACGTCAGCGCGAGCGCTTGGCGAGCCGCTCCACGTCCAGCAGGATCACGGCGCGCGCCTCCAGGCGCAGCCAGCCGCGGCCCGCGAAGTCGGCCAGGGCCTTGTTCACGGTCTCGCGGGAGGCGCCGACGAGCTGGGCGAGCTCCTCCTGCGTCAGGTCGTGCACGACGTGGATGCCCTCCTCCGACTGCACGCCGAAGCGGCGCGACAGGTCGAGGAGCGCCCGGGCCACACGGCCCGGAACGTCGGAGAAGACCAGGTCGGACATCTGGTCGTTGGTCTTGCGCAGGCGCCGGGCGACGGCGCGCAGCAGCGCGGTCGCGACCTCGGGCCGGGCGTTCAGCCACGGCTGCAGGTCGCCGTGGCCGAGGCCGAGGAGCTTGACCTCGGTCAGCGCGGTGGCGGTGGCGGTGCGCGGGCCCGGGTCGAAGAGCGACAGCTCGCCGATCAGCTCGCCGGGGCCGAGGACGGCCAGCATGTTCTCGCGACCGTCGGGGGAGGTGCGGTGGAGCTTCACCTTGCCCTCGGTCACGACGTAGAGCCGGTCGCCGGGGTCGCCCTCGTGGAACAGGGCGTCACCGCGTGCGAGCGTCACCTCGCCCATGGAGGCGCGGAGCTCCGCGGCCTGCTCGTCATCGAGCGCCGCGAAGAGCGGGGCGCGCCGCAGAACGTCGTCCACGAGTCTCTCTCCTATGTCGACCAGCTCAGGGGACCGGTCTCCCATTTTGCCGGACGGCTCAAACAGTGCGATCAATCACTACCAAGGATGCAGGACGGACGCCCGTGCTGTGTGGTGAGCGACCGATCGGGGTGGTGTTACCTGAGGTCCGGGCGGGTGTCGGCGCCCGGCCTTAGGCTGGCCGGGTGTCCAATAAGCCGGTGAGAGCACAGGCCAAGGGGTCCGCAGGAGTGACGGCGGCCCCAAATTCAGCCGTGGGCGAACAAGCCCCCGGAGAGGCGTCCGGCGGGTCCCGGTCCGCCTCTCAGGGCAAAGCTT
The DNA here is from genome assembly GCF_052114405.1 of Streptomyces sp. M-16. Classification (NCBI taxonomy): domain Bacteria; kingdom Bacillati; phylum Actinomycetota; class Actinomycetes; order Kitasatosporales; family Streptomycetaceae; genus Streptomyces; species Streptomyces sp. M-16. The sequence goes on from NZ_JBFRER010000163.1 coordinate 4,202, forward strand.
CGGCCAAGAAACCGCCGTCCGCGGCGGCGCGCGCGGCCGCGGACAAGAGCGCGTCGAGGGCCGTGGACGGGGCCCCGGCCGCCTTCCGGGTGCCCGCCCCCGCCCGGAGCGCCGGGAAGGGCAAGGCCGAATCCCGTCTGGCGATGGTCCGGCGGGCCCGCCGTATCAACCGGGAACTGGCCGACGTGTACCCGTACGCCCATCCGGAGCTGGATTTCCGCAATCCCTTCGAGCTCCTGGTGGCCACCGTCCTGTCCGCGCAGACCACCGACCTCCGCGTGAACCAGACGACCCCCGCCCTCTTCGCCGCCTACCCGACCCCCGAGGACATGGCCGAGGCCGTGCCGGAGGAACTGGAGGAGCTGATCCGGCCGACCGGGTTCTTCCGGATGAAGGCCAAGTCCCTCCTCGGCCTTTCGCAGGCCCTGCGCGACCGCTTCGGCGGCGAGGTCCCCGGCCGGCTCGAAGACCTGGTCACCCTGCCCGGCGTGGGCCGCAAAACGGCGAACGTGGTCCTCGGCAACGTCTTCGGGGTCCCCGGGATCACCGTCGACACCCACTTCGGACGCCTCGCCCGCCGCTTCAAGTGGACCGAGCAGGAGGATCCCGAGAAGGTCGAGGCGGAGATCTGCGCGATCTTCCCCAAGAGCGAGTGGACGATGCTCTCGCACCGCGTCGTCTTCCACGGCCGCCGCATCTGCCACGCCCGCAACCCCGCCTGCGGCGCCTGCCCCATCGCGCCGCTCTGCCCGGCCTACGGGGAGGGCGAGACTGACCCGGAGAAGGCGAAGAAGCTGCTGAAGTACGAGAAGGGCGGCTACCCGGGCCAGCGCCTGTCCCCGCCCCCGGACTACCCGGGCCTCCCCGCCTCCCCGCTGGGAGCCCGTACGGAGCCCTGAGCGCGACCGGGGGCGTACGGCCGGACGGGCCGGGCCCACCGGCGGGGGCGTGCGCCAGGACGGCCGCACGCCCCCGCCGGAACGAATCGGTACCCGGACCGCGTTCAGCGGTGTGGGAGAGGGTGTTCACGGAAGAACACGGACAGGGGTGCCTATGACGCGCGGTACACAGGACGAGACCACGGCCACCACCCGCGAGGGCGACGGCCTGGTCCTCAGCACCGAGGGGCTGCCCGCCTGGCTCGACCCGGTCGTGGCGGCGGCCCGCACCGTCCGGCCGCGCCAGCTCAGCCGCTTCCTGCCCCCCGAGGACGGCGGCGGCCGCCAGTCCGCCGTGCTGATCCTCTTCGGAGAGGGTCCGCGCGGCCCGGAGCTGCTGCTCCAGGAGCGCGCCGGCACCCTGCGCTCGCACGCCGGCCAGCCCTCCTTCCCCGGCGGCGCCCTCGACCCCGAGGACGGCGATCCGCACACCACCGGCCCGCTGCGCGCCGCACTGCGCGAGGCCGAGGAGGAGACCGGTCTCGACCCGGCCGGCGTCCAGCTCTTCGGGGTGCTGCCCCGGCTCTACATCCCGGTCAGCGAGTTCGTCGTGACCCCGGTGCTCGGCTGGTGGCGCGAACCCTCCCCGGTCGGCCCGGTGGACCCCGCGGAGACGGCCCGGGTCTTCACGGTGCCCGTGGCGGATCTCACGGATCCCGCTCACCGGGTGACCGTGGTCCACCCCAGAGGCCACCAGGGGCCCGCCTTCACCGTCGAATCGGCCCTGGTCTGGGGGTTCACGGCAGGGGTGATCGACCGCATCCTGCACTTCGCGGGCTGGGAGCGCCCGTGGGACCGCTCACGTCAGGTCCCACTCGACTGGCACGCATGAGACGGTGACCCTCGTGAACGTGCTGGACATCCTGTTGCTGGTCGCCGCCGTGTGGTTCGCGATCGTGGGCTACCGCCAGGGGTTCGTCGTCGGCATCCTGTCGGTGATCGGCTTCCTCGGCGGTGGTCTCGTCGCCGTGTCCCTGCTGCCCCTGATCTGGGACCGGGTGACCGACAACGGCACCCAGGTGACCACCACCGTCGTCGTGATCGCCGTCGTCGTGATCATCATCTGCGCCTCGATCGGCCAGGCCCTGACCACCCATCTGGGCARCCGCCTGCGACGCCACATCACCTGGTCGCCCGCCCGCGCGCTCGACGCGACCGGCGGGGCCCTGGTGAACGTCGTGGCGATGCTGCTGGTGGCATGGCTGATCGGTTCCGCACTCGCCGGGACCTCGCTGCCCACGCTCGGCAAGGAGGTCCGCAACTCCAAGGTGCTCCTCGGCGTGTCGCGCGTGCTCCCCGCGCAGGCCAACACCTGGTTCTCGGACTTCAGTTCCACCCTCGCCCGCAACGGCTTCCCCCAGGTCTTCAGCCCGTTCTCCAACGAGCCGATCACCGAGGTGAAGGCGCCCGATCCGGCCCTCGCCCGTAGCGGCGTGGCCGAACAGGCGAAGCTCTCCATCGTGAAGGTCGTCGGTACGGCGCCCAGTTGCAGCAAGGTCCTGGAGGGCACCGGCTTCGTCTTCGCGCCGGGCAAGGTGATGACCAACGCCCACGTGGTCGGCGGTGTCATGGAGCCCACCGTGCAGGTCGGCGGCGAGGGCAAGCTCTACGACGGCAAGGTCGTGCTCTACGACTGGGAGCGCGACATCGCCGTCCTGGACGTGCCCAAGCTGCGCGCCCCGGCCCTGGAGTTCACCGAGAAGGACGCCACGAGCAGCAGTGACGCGATCGTCGCCGGCTTCCCGGAGAACGGCGCCTACGACGTCCGAGCGGCCCGGGTCCGCGGCCGGATCAACGCCAACGGCCCGGACATCTACCACCGGGGCACCGTCCGCCGCGACGTCTACTCGCTCTACGCGACCGTACGCCAGGGCAACTCCGGCGGCCCGCTGCTGACGCCCGAGGGTCGGGTGTACGGGGTCGTCTTCGCCAAGTCGCTCGACGACCCGAACACCGGTTACGCCCTGACGGCGGACGAGATCCGGGACGACATCCGCCTCGGCAAGACCTCCAGCCGCCGCGTCGACACCCAGGGCTGCGCCCTCTGACACCCTCTCCGGGCCCCTGCCGGGGCCCGGGGTGGTGTCCTACATGCGTGGATGGCGCAGCCGCGCCGAGACCCAGCGGGCGCGGCGGCGCAGGATGCGTGGGATCCCCAGCCGGGGGTCGTGACCGTCCCGGCCGGCCCTGTCGTGCGTGCCCGGCGCTGTGGCCGAGCGGCGTTCGCGTGCGGTGTCACCGTGGTCGTGCGTCCAGCCCATACAACGAGCTGTGCCCGGGGCCCAGGGTCCGTAACCCCCCGGGGGGCGGCCAATTGGCCTATGCGCCGGGCAATTGAATGTCCGTAAGACAGTCGTACGAAGCGCCTGCCGCTCCGTCAGCCGCCCGTGGGGGTGCCGCGGATGGCCCGCTGGCGGCCCGTCAGCGGTCGGGCTCGGGGTCCTTCAGCCAGTTCACCAGCTCGGTGGAGAAGGCCACCGGGTCCTCCTCGTGGGGGAAGTGCCCCAGTCCGTCGAAGAGCCGCCAGCGGTACGGGGCTTCGACGTACTCCCCGGAACCGGCGGCGCTGCGGGTGCGCATCACCGGGTCCAGCGAGCCGTGCAGGTGCAGCGTCGGCACCCGTACGGGCCGCTTCATCCGCCGGTAGAACTGGAGCCCGTCCGGCCGGGCCATCGAGCGCATCATCCAGCGGTACGGCTCGATGGAGCAGTGCGCCGTGGAGGGGATGCACATGGCCCGCCGGTACACGGCGAGGGCCTCCTCGTCGGCGCCGTCCGCCTGCAGCCGCGGCCCGGACCACTCCCGGATCAGCTCTCCCACGAGGGCCCCGTCGTCGGCGACCAGCTGCCGCTCGGGGACGAACGGCCTCTGGAAGCCCCAGACGTGGGAGCTGGCCCGGGTCTGGCCGAAGTCCGCCAGCATCGCCGAGCGCCAGCGGCGAGGGTGCGGCATCGAGGAGACGACCAGCCGGCGCACCAGCTTGGGCCGCATCACAGCCGCGGTCCAGGCGAGGTAGCCGCCCAGGTCGTGCCCGACGAGCGCGGCGTCCGGCTCGCCGAGGGAACGCACCACTCCGGTGATGTCCAGGGCGAGGTTCGCCGGGTCGTAGCCGCGCGGGGTGCGGTCGCTGCCGCCCACCCCGCGCAGGTCCATCGCCACCGCGCGGTACCCGGCGTCCGCGAGCGCGGTCAGCTGGTGCCGCCAGGTCCACCAGAACTGCGGGAACCCGTGCAGCAGGAGGACGAGCGGGCCGTCGCCGCACTCCGCGACGTGGAAGCGCGCGCCGTTGGCGGCGACGTCCCGGTGGGTCACCTTCCTCCCGCCCGGCACGTCGATCCGTACCGCCGAAGCGGCGGTGGGCGCGGGGCTGGAGTCCGGCGAAGGGGCTGTCATGAAGACGAGCGTGCCACACCCACGGCCTGGTCACTCAACGGCCGCGGATGCGGCTTGACGGTTCCGACGAGCGCGGCGGTCTCCTTGACGGACTCGATCGTCTTCACCGGCGGCTTGACCTTCTTGAACTTCGACATGGCCAGCAGCCCGATCAGGCCCGCGAGCAGCCAGAACGCGACGCCGACGATGAGGAAGGACCAGGCCAGGCCGAGTCCGAGATTGTGGATGCCGTAGGCCGCGGCGAAACTCAGTACGGGGAGGGAGAAGAGCAGCAGCACGCCCGCCACGATCGCGGCACCGCTGCCGATGCCCGCGCGCTTGACGTCCTGCTTGAGTTCGACCTTGGCGAGGGCGATCTCGTCGTGCACCAGGGCCGACATCTCGGCGGTGGCCGAGGCGACCAGCTGGCCGAGCGTGCGCTCGGCTCCCGGAGCCCCTTGGTCCACTGCGCTCATCTCTGACTCCCTCTGTCGTCTGCTGTCGGCGGCTGTCCTCCGTCGTCAGTCAGATCATGCCGGACGGTCGGCGCCGGTGCTGGACCCGCCCGCCGCTTCCCGGGTGGAACCACCCGTGGGACCGTGCCCGCCCGGGGCGGCGGCCTCGGCCCTGCGACGGTGCTCGGCGGCCTTCTCCTCGTAGATCTTCGCCATCCGCAGGTGGTACGCCGGGTTGTCCTGCTCGTAGATGTCCGGGATCCCGTCGGCGTCCTCGTCGCGCTCCTCGGCCTCGGTCAGCGACCGGTAACGGCGGTCGCGCAGCTTGAGCATCACGCACGCGATGACCGCCGCGATCAGGGAGCCGAGCAGGACGGCCGCCTTGATCTCGTCGGTCAGGACGGGGTCTGCGGCGAAGGCCAGCTCGCCGATCAGCAGGGAGACGGTGAAGCCGATGCCGGCGAGGGAGGCCACGGCCAGTACGTCGGGCCAGGCGAGGTCCTCGTTCAGCTCGGCCTTGGTGAAGCGGGCGGCGAGCCAGGTGCCGCCGAAGATGCCGACCGTCTTGCCGACGACGAGTCCGAGCACCACGCCGAGGGTCTCGGGGCGGGTGAAGACCTGCGCGATGGCCTCGTCGGAGAGCGAGACCCCGGCGGAGAGCAGGGCGAAGAGGGGTACGGCCAGGCCGGCCGAGAGGGGGCGGACCAGGTGCTCGATGTGCTCGCCGGGGGAGTGTTCCTCGCCGTCCCTGCGGGTGCAGCGCAGCATCAGGCCCATCGCGACGCCGGCGATGGTGGCGTGGACGCCGCTGTTGTACATCAGGCCCCAGATGACCAGGGCGAGCGGGACGTACACGTACCAGCCGCGGACGCCGACGCGCAGCAGGAACCAGAAGAGGACCAGGCCCGCGACGGCCCCGCCGAGGGCGAGGAAGTCGATCTCGCTGGTGAAGAACACCGCGATGATCAGGATGGCGAAGAGGTCGTCGACGACCGCCAGGGTCAGCAGGAAGGCGCGCAGCGCGGACGGCAGCGAGGTGCCGATGACCGCGAGGACGGCGAGGGCGAAGGCGATGTCGGTGGCCGTCGGGACCGCCCAGCCGTCGAGCGATCCGTTGCCTAGGGTGTTGACCAGCGCGTAGACCACCGCGGGCACGGCCATGCCGCAGAGGGCGGCGATCACGGGGAGGGCGGCCGCCTTGGGGTCGCTCAGGTCGCCCGCGACCAGCTCGCGCTTGAGCTCGATGCCGGCGACGAAGAAGAAGATCGCGAGCAGGCCGTCGGCCGCCCAGTGCTGGAGCGAGAGGTCCAGGCCCAGGGCGGCGGGACCGATGTGGAAGGACCTGACGCTGTCGTAGCTCGCGGATATCGCCGGGATGTTCGCCCACACGAGGGCGGCGATGGCGGCCACCAGGAGCAGGACCCCGCCGACGGTCTCGGTGCGCAGCGCGTCGGCGACGAAGCGGCGCTCGGGGAGGGAGAGCCTGCCGAGGAACTTGCGGCGGGTGCTGGGCGGGGGCGTGGCCACGGTGGGGAACCTCCGGGTGGGCGACGGCATGGCAAATGCAGTTGCCGACCAGACTTCCCGGCGCACCCTGAGACTCTTTGAGCGTCAAATGTTGACGCTTCCTTTACCTTACAGGGTTCGCGCGGTCGTATCGGGTGATCTTCACCTTAAACGGGAGGAGGGCGTGCGGGGCGGTTTGGCGATCGGGCCGAGGGTGGCGCCCACGTGGTTGCGCAGCTCCCCGACCAGGGTGTCCGTCTCGGTGGCGCTGCCGCGCAGGATGACGAAGGCCACGATGGCCTGGCCGGTGGTCTCGTCCTTGGCGCCCACGACGGCCGCCTCGGCGACCGACGGGTGCGAGACGAGCGCCGACTCCACCTCGGTGGTCGAGATGTTGTGGCCCGACACCAGCATCACGTCGTCGACCCGGCCGAGCAGCCAGATGTCGCCGTCGTCGTCCTTCTTGGCGCCGTCGCCCGCGAAGTACTTGCCCTCGAAGCGGGACCAGTAGGTGTCGACGAAGCGCTGGTCGTCGCCCCAGATGGTGCGCAGCATCGAGGGCCACGGCTCGGTGAGGACCAGGTAGCCGCCTCCGCCGTTCGCCACCTCGCGGCCCTCGTCGTCCACGACGGTGGCACCGATGCCGGGCAGCGCGCGCTGTGCTGAGCCGGGCTTGGTCTCGGTGACGCCCGGCAGCGGGGCGATCATCATGGCGCCGGTCTCGGTCTGCCACCACGTGTCCACGATCGGGCAGCGGTCGCCGCCGATGTGCTTGCGGTACCAGATCCAGGCCTCGGGGTTGATCGGCTCACCGACCGAGCCCAGCACGCGCAGGCTCGACAGGTCGAACTTCGCGGGGATGTCGTCGCCCCACTTCATGAACGTACGGATCGCCGTTGGCGCGGTGTAGAGGATGGTGACGCCGTACTTCTGCACGACCTCCCAGAACCGGCCCTGGTGCGGGGTGTCCGGCGTGCCCTCGTACATCACCTGGGTGGCGCCGTTGGCGAGAGGGCCGTAGACGATGTAGGAGTGCCCGGTCACCCAGCCGATGTCGGCGGTGCACCAGTAGACGTCGGTCTCCGGCTTGAGGTCGAAGACGGCGTGGTGGGTGTACGAGGCCTGGGTGAGGTAGCCGCCGGAGGTGTGCAGGATGCCCTTGGGCTTACCCGTGGTCCCCGAGGTGTACAGGATGAAGAGCGGGTGCTCGGCGTCGAAGGCCTGCGGGGTGTGCTCGGTGGACTGGCGGCCGACCACGTCGTGCCACCAGACGTCGCGGCCCTCGGTGACGGCGGTGTCCTGGCCGGTGCGGCGCACCACGAGGACGTGCTCGACCTGCGGGCACTTGGCGACGGCCTCGTCGATGGCGGGCTTGAGCGCGCTGGGCTTGCCGCGGCGGTAGCCGCCGTCGGCGGTGATCACCAGCTTGGCGTCGGCGTCCTGGATGCGGGAGGCGACGGCGTCGGCGGAGAAGCCTCCGAAGACCACCGAGTGGGCGGCGCCGACGCGGGCGCACGCGAGCATCGCGACGACGGCCTCGGGGATCATCGGCAGGTAGACGGCGACCCGGTCGCCCGCCTGGACACCGAGCTCGGTGAGGGCGTTGGCGGCCTGCGAGACCTCGTCCTTGAGCTGGGCGTAGGTCAGGGAGCGGCTGTCGCCGGGCTCGCCCTCGAAGTGGATGGCGACGCGGTCGCCGTTGCCGGCCTCGACGTGCCGGTCCACGCAGTTGTACGCGACGTTCAGCTTGCCGTCGGCGAACCACTTCGCGAACGGCGGGTTGCTCCAGTCGAGCGTCTCGGTCGGCTCGGTCTCCCAGGTCAGCCGCCGGGCCTGCTCGGCCCAGAAGCCCAGCCGGTCCGCGTCGGCCTGCGCGTACGCCGCCTCGGTCACGTTGGCGGCGGCGGCCAGATCGGCGGGCGGTGCGAACCGCCGCTCCTCCTTGAGCAGATTGGCCAGGCTGTCATTGCTCACGACATCTCCCTTTCCCAGGGTGTCCGTTGTGTCCCCGGGCATAGCTCATCAGGTCAGACGCCCAGGTGACAAGGGGTAGCCGAGAATTGGTTTAGACCTATAGCACGACTGGGCGGCCCGTGCGCCGCAGCGTACGCGCGGGCCGCGCGCGGCGCGCGAAGGGCCCCTTCCCGCTACAGGGTGCGGGAAGGGGCCAACAGCTTGCACGGATACGGGAGGGTATCGGTTCGGACGGAATTCCGGTCAGGCGTTCTGGCCCACGCTGTCGAAAACCCGACAGTCGAAGAAGTCCTCGCCCTCGGACAGCAGGTAGGCCTGGGCCTCGCCGACGTGGAAGTACATCCCGTGCAGTTCCAGCGAGCCGTCGGCGAGCCGGCGGGCCACCGATTCGTGGGCCCGCAGGTGGTCCAGCTGCTGGACCACATTGGTCAGGCAGAGTTGTTCCACGGCGTCCGCCGGGAGCCGGCCCGCGATCCTGGCCCAGGCGTGGTGCCGGCTGGCCATCCGCTCCAGGCTGGGCAGGCCGTGCCGCAGCCAGCGGCGCAGGGGGGTCATCGGGGCGCCCGGGTGGGAGTTCAGCAGGGCCTGCATGGCGCCGCAGCCGGAGTGCCCGCACACCGTGATGCTGTCGACCTTCAGCACGTCCACGGCGTACTCGATGGCCGCCGCGACCGAGTCGTCGGTGGCTTCGGCTCCGGGCGGGGGGACCAGATTGCCGACGTTGCGGACGGTGAAGAGGTCGCCGGGGCCACTTGCCGTGATCATGCTGGTCACCAGGCGGGAGTCCGCGCAGGTGAGGAAGAGCTGCGAGGGCCGCTGTCCCTCGCGCGCCAGCCGGGCCAGCTCGTCGCGGACGTGCGGGGCGGTGTCCCGCTGGAAGGCGCCGATCCCGTTGGCGAGTTGACCCGCACCACGGCGCCGGGGGGAGGCCGTCCCGGCATCGCGGGGCTCGGCCGCGCTCGGGATCGTCCCGGCCGCCTCGCCCGCCGGGACGCGCGCGGCGACCGCCGGGTGCGTGGCGGGCAGGGCGCGGTGGTCGCAGTGGTTCTGCCAGGGGGTCCACGGGCGGCAGCACTGGTGCGCTCCCCGGCCTTCACCCCGGTGGCCGCCGGCTCCGCCGATCGCGGTGCTCCCGCCGGCCGGCACCCGCCCGGACCCGGTCGGGGAGCCGTGGCCCGGCCGCACGCCGGCGCCGGCCCGGGGCGCCGTCCCGGCGGGCCGGGCGTGGTTGCCGCGGGAGATGGCGGCCCCGCCCCGGCCGGTGAGTTCCACCGAACCCCCGTGGGCCAGGTGCGTGTCCTGCCAGTCCTGGAGGATCTCGTAGGCGGCGTGGTCGATGAACGAGCCGTCCAGCTCGACGACGGCGTGGCCCTCGTGCGGGATCGAGTTCAGCACCCGGCTCAGGCGCGGCACGGCGAGGAAGGTCAACTGCCCGCGCGCCCGGACCCGGTGGACGCCGTCCGCCTCCTCCAGGGTGATCCTCGTGCGCGCCAGCCGGTGCATGGCCAGGGCCACGGCCACGGCGATGCCGACGGCGACGCCTTCCAGGACCCCGCCCAGGACCACGGCGACGATGGTGGCCGCGTAGACCAGGACCTCCCGGTACCGGGTGACGGTCCTCAGGTGCGTGATGCTGACCACCTGGATTCCGACGGCCAGCACCAGCGCCGCCAGGGCGGCGAGCGGGATCAGGTCGAGCACGGGGACGAGGAGTCCGGCCGCGAGCACCACCCACAGCCCGTGCAACATGGCTGATTTACGGCTTACGGCACCGGACTTGACGTTCGCCGCGCTGCGTACGGCCACGGCCGCGACGGGCAGCCCGCCGAGCATCCCGGAGACGATGTTGGCGGCGCCCTGTCCGCGCAGCTCGCGATCGAGGTCGGCGCGGGGCGGGCGGTCGCCCGTACCGCGCTCGGAGGCGATCAGCTTGTCGGTGGCGACCGAGGACATCAGGGACTCGACGCTGCCGACCAGGGTGATGGTCAGCACGGCGGCGATGATCCCGAGCACCGGGCCCTGCGGCAGCTCCGGCAGCGCGTGGCTGCTCCAGGAGGGCAGGTCCACCCGGGGCAGGTCGAGCCCGGCCAGGGCCGCACCGGCGGTGGCCGCGGCGACCGCCGCCAGTGCGGCGGGCACCTTGCGCAGGGCCCGGCCGACCCGCCCGGGGATCCGGGGCCAGAGGAGCAGGACGCACAGGGTCAGCGCGCTCACCCCGAGCGCGGCCGGATGCAGATCGGCCAACTGGGCGGGCAGTCCGATTACGTTGGCGACGGCCGAGCTCTGCGGGGTGCCGCCGAGCACGATGTGCAGCTGGGCCAGCGCGATGGTCACGCCGATGCCGGCCAGCATTCCGTGCATGATCGCCGGGCTCACCAGCAGGGCCGAGCGCGCGGTGCGCAGGAAGGCCAGTCCGAGCTGGCAGCAGCCGGCCAGGACCGTGATGGCGCAGGTGGTGCGCCAGCCGTAGTGCTGGATCAACCCGGCCGTCACCACGGTGAGTCCGGCGGTCGGCCCGCTCACCTGGAGCGGGGCGCCGCCGAGCCGCCCGGCCACGATCCCGCCCACCGCGGCGGCCACCAGCCCCGCCTGCAGGGGGGCTCCGGTGGCCAGGGCGATGCCCAGCGAGAGGGGAAGTGCGATCAGGAAGACGGCGACGGACGCGGACAGGTCCGCATGGAGCCCCTTGAGGCGGGGTCCGGCACCGTCGGGGCCTTGGTTCGTGGAGGGGGGTGTGGCGGCTGTCGTCATGGGTTCCCGTCTCCTCGGGGGAGGTGATGAAGTGGCGGGAGTCTCAACACTCGGTAAATGGATGGTAATGGAGAGTAAAGACTGCTGGTAGGGAATGCGGGCAAATGGGCCATGAATTAGCACTCAGGGGTGATTAAGTATTTTGTCTGCCTTGTCATACCTTCCTTAAAGCGGACCGCGTGGGACGTTGCGTCACGAAAGTCCCGCGATGGAACTGCGAGGGAGAGGTGTGCGGATGATCGCCGCCACGAAGAAGATCGCCGGCGGCCTTGTCGCCACGGCCCTGGTGCTGGGCGCCGCCGGGTGCAGCGCCTCCGAGCCCGCCCGCCCCGGCGCTCCGGGCGCCCCCGGCAACCAGAACACGAAGAAGGGCGCCGCCGCCCCGGAGGCCCCCGGCAGTGTCAACCGCCCCATCGGCGACGGTTCGACCGCCTACACCGGCTCCCAGCCGAACGTGCAGAAGCCGCAGAGGCTGAAGCCCGGTGAGAAGCCCCCGCAGTTCGTGGTGTTCTCGTGGGACGGCGCGGGTGAGGACAGCCAGAAGCTCTTCTCGCACTTCCGCGAGGTGGGCAAGCAGTACAACGCCCGGATGACCTACTTCCTCAGCGGCGTGTACATGCTCCCGGAGGAGAAGCGTTCCCTCTACACGGCCCCGCAGCACTCCGCGGGCCGCTCCGACATCGGCTTCGGCGACCTCCAGGGCATCAAGGACACCGCCACCCAGGTCCGCGGGGCCTGGCTGGAGGGCAACGAGATCGGCACCCACTTCAACGGCCACTTCTGCGGCCCCGAAGGGGGTGTCGGCACCTGGTCGGTGGAGGAGTGGAAGAGCGAGATCAACCAGGCCAAGTCCTTCGTCAAGAACTGGAAGACGAACACCCCGGCGCTCAAGGACCTGCCGGCGCTCCCCTTCGACTACGACAAGGAGCTGATCGGCGCCCGCACCCCCTGCCTCGAAGGCCAGAAGAACTTCATGCTGGCGGCGAAGGACATGGGCTTCCGCTACGACTCCAGCGGCATCGGCAAGCAGATCTGGCCGAAGAAGACGGACGGGCTCTGGGACCTCCCCCTCCAGCTGGTGCCCATGCCCGGGCGCGCCTTCGACACCCTGAGCATGGACTACAACTACCTGGTCAACCAGTCCGGTACGACCACCCAGGGCGACCCCTCCCAGCACGAGTACTGGGGGGACCAGATGCGCGACGGTCTGCGCCAGGCCTTCGACCGGGTCTACCAGGGAAACCGGGCGCCACTGATCATCGGCAACCACTTCGAGTCGTGGAACGGCGGCACCTACATGCGTGCCGTCGAGGAGTCCATCCAGACCATGTGCACCAAGCCGGAGGTCCGGTGCGTGCCCTTCCGCGAGCTGGCGGACTGGCTGGACGCCCAGGACCCGAAGACGCTGGAGTGGATGCGCACCCTCGACGTCGGCCAGGCGCCGAAGGACGGCTGGGCGAAGTTCCTCACTGCGGGGCCGCCGCCCGCGCCGCCGACGGCCCCGGCCGCGGTCAAGCCGGCTGAGGAGTCGAACGAGGGCTGACCAGGGCCTCGTGCAGCACGAAGCCGGGGTCGATCTGCTCCGCCAGGTCGGCCCCGGTCTTGGCGTTCCCCCAGCTCTCCGCGTTGCGCAGGTGGAAGTGGACCATCTGCTCGGTGTACTTGTCCCAGTCGCGGTCGGCGTACGAGTCCTCGGCCGCGTCCTGGAGCGCCTGCAGCGCGAGCCGGTTGGTCGCCTCCAGCAGGTCGAACGGCGCGGGGCGGCCCTTCTCCATCGCCCGCACCCAGTCGGAGTGCCCGAAGGTGACCAGCAGGTCCGCTCCCACCTCGTCCTGGAGGAACTCGATGTCCTCCGGGCCCTGCACCTTGTTGCCGACCACCTTGAGCGCGATGCCGAAGTCCCGCGCGTACTCCTTGTACTGCCGGTAGACGGAGACGCCCTTGCGGGTCGGTTCGGCCACGAGGAAGGTCATGTCGAAGCGGGTGAACATGCCCGAGGCGAAGGAGTCCGAGCCGGCCGTCATGTCGACGACGACGTACTCGTCCGGGCCGTCGACCAGGTGGTTGAGGCAGAGCTCCACCGCGCCGACCTTCGAGTGGTAGCAGGCCACGCCGAGGTCGGCCTCGGTGAACGGCCCGGTGGCCATCAGCCGTACGGGCTCCCCGTCGAGCAGCACCGTGCGCGCGCAGGCCTCGTAGACCGGGTTGTCCTCGGTGACCCGCAGCAGTCGCGAGCCGGCGCCGGGCGGGGTGGTCTTGATCATGCTGTCGGTGGATGCGATGCGCGGGTTGGAACCGCGCAGGTACTCCTTGATGAGGGGCAGGTGCGCGCCCAGGGCGGGCAGTGCGGCCGCCTCGTCCTCGGGGAGCCCGAGGGCCGCGCCGAGGTGCTGGTTGATGTCGGCGTCCACCGCGACGACGGGGGCTTCATTGGCTGCGAGGTGGCGGATGAAGAGGGAGGACAGGGTCGTCTTGCCGCTGCCGCCCTTTCCCACGAAAGCGATCTTCATGTTCACCAAGCGTAGTGGCACGGTAGCGCGGTGTGGTCAAGGTGAGTGAAGAAGACCACTCCAAGGAGGGGTCGGTGCTACGGCCGCGCAGTGCGTAGGCTCCCTACTTATGAGTAGCGCTTCTGACCCGCTGGCGGCCCTGGGTTCGCTCCCGGGAGTCGCAGAGTCCGTGGATTCCGTACGCAAGGCCGTGGACCGGGTCTACGGGCACCGCGTCATGCGCCGGCGCAGCGGGGAGATCACCTCGGAGGCCGCGCTGCGCGGCGCTCGGGGCAGCGCGGCGCTGTCCGGTGCCGACTGGGCGCTGGAGGAGGTCCGCCGCCGCACCGACTTCGGCGCCGACGCGCAGGCGCTGGCGGTGGGCGCCGCGCTGCGCCTGACGGCCGAGGCGGGCCAGCTGCTGAGCATCTGGCGCCAGTCGCCGCTACGGGTTCTCGCGCGGCTGCACCTGGTGGCGTCCGGGTCGACCGCGGCCGGGGACGTCGTGGGCAGGCCGCGGCTGGCCGGGGAGCCGGTGGACGAGCCCCTGGTGGACCTTCCGCTGCCCGGCGCCGACGAGGTGGCGGGGCGGCTGGACGGCCTCTCCCGGCTGATCATCGCGGGCGGCTCGGCCCCCGCCCTGATCACGGGCGCGGTGGTGCACGGCGAGCTCCTGGCGCTGAGGCCGTTCGGCTCGTACAACGGCCTGGTCGCTCGCGCGGCCGAGCGGATCGTGCTGATCAACAGTGGCCTCGACCCGAAGGCGATCTGCCCGGCGGAGGTCGGTCACGCCGAGCAGGGCGTGAAGGCCTACCTGGAGGCTTTCGAGGGCTACGTCTCCGGGACCCCGGAGGGGATGGCCGCCTGGATCGCGCACTGCGGCCGCGCGATCGAACTCGGGGTGCGGGAGTCGACGGCGGTCTGCGAAGCCCTCCAGCGCGGCGCGGCGTAGGCGGCGGGGCCGGGGGCCTGGGGCCCGGGCCCCAGGGGCGCCGGGAGACGGCGCCGGGAGCGCGTAGGGGCCGGGAACAGGGTTGCGGCGACACCGTACTGCTTTGGTGTCGCCGCTGGCATTCGCGCCCAGTTACCAAGCGTCCTCGATATGTGCCCATCAGGTCGGGAGCTTTGCCCGGTTACCTGGTGCGGCTGGCCCGTAATCGACGGGTCGACGTCGCGTGGGTGCTCGGCGTTCATGCTTCGGTCCGTGGGCCTTACTGCGTTTTAAAGATGATCCTCTCGGATGTTCTTTGGTCTCGCGGGCCGTTGACTCCTTTGTACTCCGCTTCCGAGCCGAGCGAAACCCCTGGCTGGAGTTCTTTACTTTCCGGGATGAAGCGGGGTGATTCGGACAGCCCAAAACGTCCCAGGTCAGGACGCCTGGCGGTGGGGTGACGGCGGGGATCAGGCGGTGGCGGCGGCGGCCCGACGGCGGCTGGCGTACCAGACGAGACCGGCGGTGGCCGCGGCCGCGCCCACCGCCGCGGCGGCGACGAGGGCCGGGCGTGCGGGCATCGAGAGTGCGGGCAGCCGCTGCTTGAGCCGTACCGGCCTGCTGAACACCAGAACCGGCCACTCGCGCGCCACGGCCTCCCGCCGCAATGCCCGGTCCGGGTTGACCGCGTGCGGGTGCCCGACGGCTTCGAGCATCGGCACGTCGGTGAAGGAGTCGCTGTACGCGTAGCACCGGGCCAGGTCGTAGCCCTCGGACTCGGCGAGCTCGCGGACGGCTTCCGCCTTCGTGGGCCCGTAGGCGTAGTACGCGATCTCGCCGGTGAAGCAGCCGTCGTCGCCGACCACCATGCGGGTGGCCACGACCCGGTCCGCCCCGAGCATCTCGCCGATCGGCTCGACGACTTCGGCGCCGGACGTCGACACGATCACCACGTCACGGCCCGCGGTGTGGTGGGCCTCGATGAGGGACGCGGCCTCGTCGTAGATGATCGGGTCGATCAGGTCGTGGAGGGCTTCGGCGACGATCTCCCGGACCTGCTGCACGTTCCACCCCTTGCAGAGGGCGGAGAGGTACTCGCGCATCCGCTCCATCTGGTCGTGGTCGGCTCCGCCGGCCAGAAAGATGAACTGCGTGTACGCGGTGCGCAGCACGGCCCGCCGGTTGATCAGGCCGCCCTGGTAGAAGGACTTGCTGAACGTCAGAGTGCTGGACTTCGCAATGACCGTCTTGTCCAGGTCGAAGAAGGCGGCGGTCCGAGGCGAGGAGTGCGGCAAGGGCTGATTTTCCACGACCCGAGCATATGCGCCCACCATTCGGCGTAAGGTGTGGCGCGTGGGTTTGCCTGAGAAGGCTCTCGGGTACACCATGGAAGTCACGGATCGTTCGCGACCGTGCTAACCCGGTCTGGCTCCTCCCCCCCCGAGTCGGACCGTGGGGACGACCCCCGCTCTCCCCCCCGGCGGGGGTCGTCGCATGTCCGGACGCGGTTCGCGTCCCATGCCTTCGGCCTTCAGTGGTCATCCGCTCGGCCCTCCCTCGTCGGCGGGCCCGCATGGCTCAGGCCCTCACCCCCTCGAACTCGTCACGCTGCGTAGTGGTTCCGGCGCGCTCCGGAACTCACCTGATGGGGTGGCGAAGTTATTCACAAGGGCCTTCTCGTCCACAGTTTTGGAGCAAGATCCACTCCTTTTTCCGGATCGCTGCACCGTGATTCCAGCCGCGAAGTCCGCGGCTCGTGGATTTGCGGCGAGAAGGGGGCGGAGATCGTGGCTGGATCGAAGTCGTGTGAAGGGCCGGAGCCCGTGGTGACCGGCGGGGGCGGGCGGGCCGCAGGTGCGCCCGGGATGCTGCCCGGTGGCGGGCGGCCACTGATCATCACCGAGGACCCGCTGCTGCTCGACGACCTGCTGCGGCTGTGCGCCGCCGCGGGCGCCGAACCGCACGTGCACCATGCGGTGCCCGAGCAAAGCGGAGCCGGTGGTGCGCGTGGGAGCGGGGACGACGGGAGTGCCTTCGCGGGCGGCGGGCCGCGCGGCGGCGTGGGATGGGAATCGGCCCCGCTCGTCCTCGTCGGAGACGACGCCGCGCGCCGGGTGGGCGGAGCGCCGCGCCGTGGCGGGGTGTTCCTCGTCGGCCGGGACCTCGACGACCCCCTGGTCTGGCAGCGGGCGGTGGAGATCGGCGCCGAGGAGGTACTGCGGCTGCCCGACGCCGAGAGCCTGCTCGTCGACCGCATCGCCGACGCGGTGGAAGGCGCGGGACGCCCCGCCCTGGCCGTCGGCGTGATCGGCGGCAGCGGCGGCGCCGGCGCCTCCACCCTCGCCTGCGCCCTCGCGCTCGGTGCGGGCCGGGCCGGGGAGCGCACCATCCTCATCGACGGCGACCCGCTCGGTGGGGGCATGGACGTCCTGCTCGGTGGCGAGAGCGCCGAAGGGCTGCGCTGGCCCGACTTCGCCGCCTCGCGCGGCAGGGTCGGGGCAGGGGCCCTGGAGGAGTCCCTGCCCGAACTGCACGCGCTGCGGGTGCTGAGCTGGGACCGCGGCGAACGGGTGGTCGTGCCGCCCGCCGCGATGCGGTCGGTCGTGGCCGCCGCGCGCAGGAGGGGCGGCGTGGTCGTGGTCGACCTGCCCCGGCGGGTGGACGAGGCCGTGGCGGAGGTGCTGGCCCAGCTCGACCTGGTGCTGCTCGTGGTGCCCGGCGAGCTGCGGTCGGTGGCCGCGGCGGGCCGGGTGGCCGCCGGGGTGCGGATGGTGGCCCGGGACGTCCGCGTGGTCGTACGGGGCCGCTGCCGGGAGGGGCTTGACGCCGAAGCGGTGGCGGCGCTGCTGGGGGCGCCGCTGGCCGGGGAGGTGCCCGTGGAGGTGGGGCTTCCCGGCCGGGTGGAGGAAGGGGAACCGCCGGGGGCGCGGGGCGCGCTGGCCCGGTTCTGCGACGGCTTCTGGCAGCGGGCCCTGGGCTCCGCGCAAGGAGTGCCGGCATGAGCGCGCCGCTGCTGGACGCGGTGCGCCAGCACCTCGCCGAGACCGGGGCGGAGCCCACCCCGGCCAGGGTCGTGGCGGCCCTGCGGGCACAGGGCCGGCTGCTCGGGGACGCGGAAGTGCTCGGAGTGGCCGAGGAGTTGCGGTCCGAGCTGGTCGGTGCGGGCCCGCTGGAGCGGCTGCTCGCCGACCCCGAGGTCACCGATGTGCTGGTGGCCGCCCCCGACCGCGTGTGGGTGGACCGGGGCGGGGGGCTGGAGTTGACGGAGGTGAGGTTCGCCGACGCCGAGGCCGTGCGCAGGCTGGCCCAGCGGCTGGCCGCCGTCGCCGGACGGCGGCTGGACGACGCCCGGCCCTGGGTGGACGCCCGGTTGCCGGACGGCACCCGGCTGCACGCCGTGCTTCCCCCGGTGGCGGTCGGGTCGGCCTGCCTCTCGCTGCGCGTGGTGCGGCCCAAGGCGTTCACCCTGGACGAGCTCGTGGCCGCGGGAACCCTGCCGCCGGGCGGCCAGCGCCTCCTCCGGGCCATGGTCGAGGCCCGGCTGTCGTTCCTCGTCTCCGGCGGGACCGGTACGGGCAAGACCACCCTGCTCAGCGCCCTGCTGGGGCTGGTCGGGCCGGGCGAGCGGATCGTCCTGGCGGAGGACTCCGCCGAACTGCGCCCCGACCATCCGCACGTGGTGCGGCTGGAGACCAGGCCGGCCAACCAGGAGGGGGCCGGGCTGGTCACCCTGGCGGACCTGGTCCGCCAGGCCTTGCGGATGCGGCCCGACCGGCTGGTGGTCGGCGAGGTGCGGGGCGCCGAGGTGGCCGACCTGCTCGCCGCCCTGAACACCGGGCACGAAGGCGGGTGCGGCACGGTGCACGCCAACGCCGCGGCGCACGTGCCCGCCCGGCTGGAGGCGCTGGGCACGGCCGCCGGGCTGGACCGGGCTTCCCTGCACAGCCAGTTGGCTGCCGCGCTGACCCTGGTGGTCCACCTGGTCCGTGACCGGGCCGGGCGGCGCCGGGTCGCCGAGGTGCACGTGCTGGAGCGGGATCCGGCCGGGCTGGTGGTGACCGTGCCCGCGCTGCGCTGGGGGACCCGCGGGTTCGTACGGGAGCCGGGCTGGGCACGGCTCGGGCCGCTGCTGGGAGGTTCCCGGTGAGCCCCGGGGTGTCGGTGCCCGTCTTCGCCGGGGTGCTGTGTGCGGGCGCCGCCGTCCGGGTGCTGGCCGGGGGCGACCGGCTGCCCCGGCGGGCCCGGCTGGTGCTGGCCGGGGGAGGCCCCCCGGTGCCGGCCGGGCCGGTGTGGGGGTGGCACCTGGTGGCCGGGCTGCGGGTGCGGGCCGGGAGGTGGCGGGAGTGGGTCCCGCTCGTGGCCGGGCTGGTGGTCGCGGTGCTCGGCGGGTCGGTGATCCCCCTGGTTTCGGGGGCGCTCGCGGTGCCGTTGGTGCGGCGCAGGCTGCGGGCCCGGGAGCGCGAACGGGCGCGCGGGGCCCGGGCCGCGGAGGTGGTGGCGCTCTGCGGGGCCGTGGTGGGGGAACTGCGGGCGGGATCCCAGCCGGGCCGGGCGCTGACGGTGGCGATGCGCCGTACGTCGGCCGGTCCCGGAGGTCCGGGCCCGGCCGAGGCGGGGGTGCTGGCCGCGGCGGCTTTCGGCGGGGACGTCGCCGGGGCCCTGCACGAGGCGGCCCGGGAGCCGGGCGCCGCGGGGTTGGCCGCGATGGCGGCGTGCTGGCGGGTCTCCGTGGACGGCGGAGCGGGCCTGGCGGCCGGACTGGACCGGCTGGAGGGGGCGTTGCGTGCCGAGCGCGACCGGGAGGAGTCGCTGCGGGCCCAGTTGGCGGGAGCCAGGTCGACGACGGTGGTGCTCGCGCTGCTGCCGCTGGTGGGGCTGCTGATCGGCACCGGGCTCGGGGCGGATCCGCTGCGGGTGCTGCTGCACTCGCCGGTCGGGTGGGGCTGCCTGCTGGTGGGCGGTGTGCTGGAAGCGCTGGGACTGCTGTGGTGCCGGCGGATCGTACGGACGGGGGAGCGGTGATGGGCGGGTCCGTGGTCCACAGGCTGGGGACGGCGCTGTGCCTGGCGGTGCCGGTCTGGTGTCTGGTGTCGGGGTGGGCGGGGTGGCTGCGGAGGCGGGCGGCCCGTCGCAGACTCGCGGAGCTGTTCCCCGCGAGGGCGGCGGGCTCCGGGCCGGGGCGCGGGTCCCGCGGGCGGGCGTCGCGGGCGGTACGGGCCGGACCGGCCCGGGCGCTGCC
>NZ_JBFRER010000164.1:0-13173 GCF_052114405.1 Streptomyces sp. M-16
CAACCCCAACCCGGCCACCCAGATCAAGTGGGGCCTGGACTACATGAACTCCCGCTACGGCAGCCCCGTCGGCGCCTGGAACTTCTGGCAGAACAACCACTGGTACTAAACCACCGGCGGACGGCCGACAGCGGACAGCAGGCCGCGGGCCGCGGACATCCGAAAACGCCCGGCAGGGACCACCCCGCCGGGCGTTTTCGCATACCCGCGGCCCGTTCCGCTCCGTCCCGGAGGAGTCCACCTGCGGTACGGGTGCGGGTGTGGGCACCCGCGCGGAGGGGAGGGGCAGGTGCCCACGGTGCGGCCGGGGCCGCTCGCCGACCGGCCGCCCTCTCAGCGTAGGTCCGTCGCCGCCGGGTCTGCCAGGACGGCGGGCACGCACACCCGCGCACGCAACCGCCTCCGCCGGGATAATGGGAGCTTGTGCCCCTCACGTTCTTCGGCGCGGGACGGCTGACGCGTGATCTGTACGCCGCCGCGAGCCAGAACGCGGGCCCCGGCGGGCAGGGGGCCGGGATCTCCCGGGTGCTCGCCCCCCCCTCCTGCCCCACGACGGGCTCAGCCTGGTGGCCACCGATCCGGCGACCGGGCTCGGCCTCGGGAGCTTCGGTTTCTGGCACGAGTACCCCCTCGCTCGTCTCCGACCTCGTCATGCACCGCTACCGGGGCGGCGCCCGCACCGCCCCGCCGCGCCAGCCGGGCTGCCCACCCCGGCCACCGTGATCGGCCCGCCGGGCGACGGCCCCTCGGACCCGCGGCTGCGCGAGATCCTCACCGCGCACGGGGCCGGCTCCGAGCTGCCGCTGCTCCTCCAGGACCGGCACGGGGTATGGGGTACGGGATCACCCCGCGCGAGCGCGCCACCCTCGGCGAACTGCGCACGGGCGCGGCCGTCAAACAGATCGCCCGGCGCCTCGACCTGTCTCCGTACATGGTCAACGACCATCTCAAGGCCCTGTTCCGCAAGACGGGTGCCGACGGCCGCGACGAACTCATCGCCGCCCTGACCCGCTGACCCCCCGACCGGGGACCCGGGTGTTCACCACGGTGCTGCGGGCCGCTCCTGACCGGGTGCGTCGTTCCGGGCACGACGCAGACGCGGGGGACGGTCAGCCCATGAGCAGGAGGCGGGTCTGCGGGACGAGCTTCCGGTTCACGCTGGTGCTCTGTACGAAGATCGTGAACTCGTCGTTGTGGTCCGGCTTGACGCGGACTTCCGTGCCGGGCAGGCCCAGCAGGGCGCGGGCCTCCGGGCCGGCGTAGACCCGGTCGGTCTTCTTCTCCAGCACCGCGATCTGCTTCCGTGCCTGGATCTTCTCCGACTTGCTGAGCTGGTAGAAGGCCCCGCCGGTGCGGTACGCGTGTCCGGACTCGATGACCCACTCCCGGATCGCCGCGTCACGGTCCACCGGGAGCAGCTGGTACTGACCCGGGTCCACCGGGGTGAGTCCGGCCGCCTTGATGGTGTCCTTGTTGACGGCCTCCGCACCCACGGAGAACACGGCGCGCGATCCCCGGATGCCCTTCGTGCGGCCCACCATGAACTTCTCGGTGGCCTCCCGGATGACCTGCCCGGCCTCCTCCAGGCCCTGCGTGCTGGTGGCGTCCCAGATGGCGATGTTCTCCTTCGGGAAGCCGTACTGCATGGCCTCCCGCTTGCCCATCTGGTCGGGCACCAGGACGGCCAGGGTCCAGTTGTCCTCCTGCTGCGCGATCATCTCGGCCACGGCCTGGACCAGTGCGCGCGGATCGCTGCCGGGCGCGTCCTGACAGCGGTGGCTCGCGTTCTCCTGACCGTCGGTCAGCACGAACGTCAGGAAGCTGTGGTCGCCGTACAGCTGGGCCGTCTGCGCCAGCTCGCGCTGTGACTTCAGGGCGGCCGCCAGCAGGGCCGTCATTCCCCCCACCCGGTACAGCTGCTTCAGGGACGGCATCCGCAGCACGTCCTTGTCGTAG
Organism: Streptomyces sp. M-16; assembly: GCF_052114405.1. Taxonomy (NCBI): domain Bacteria; kingdom Bacillati; phylum Actinomycetota; class Actinomycetes; order Kitasatosporales; family Streptomycetaceae; genus Streptomyces; species Streptomyces sp. M-16. The sequence continues at coordinate 1,957 of NZ_JBFRER010000164.1, forward strand.
ATGACGCACTGCACGGTGTCGGCGAACACGTACACCGTGACGCGGGTTTCCTGGTCCAGTTCCTGCGACCGGCGGGCCAGGTAGGCGATCTGCTGGTCCGCCACCTCGATGACCTTGCCGCGCATGTGCGACATGGACGAACTGGCATCCAGTACGAGAGCAACGTGATTGATGTAGTTCTGGTTTCCGGACATGTCCGCTCCCCCTCATCGCGTTTCGATGTCCTCACCTTCGCACCCGCCACTGACAATCGACCGTGGCTCCCCGGCCCGGCCCGCCGCCCCGCGGCGCTACCGGCCGGGCCAGGGCACGTCGGTCTCGACCGGCCGGTCGTAGGCCACGTGGCCGACGCCCCAGCCGTACAACTCCCGGACCTGCTCCATGAACCAGTCGGCTCCGGGCCGGGACTCTCCGAGGCCCCGTTCGGGGTCGGCCCAGAGCGTGCGGACGCGCTCCTGTACCCGGTCGTCGAGCTCCCAGCCGTCGAGGCGGATCCGGCCCTGCTCGTCGAGGACGAGCGGGGTGTGGCCTTCGAGCTGGTCCCACAGGTCGGCGGCCTGCTCGGCGGTGGTGCGGAAGCCGTCCTCGCCGAGGACGGTACGCAGGAAGGCGGTGTACAGGGCGATGGAGGGGATGGCGCTGGAGGCCTGGGTGACCGCGGCGCCGGCCACGACGGTGAAGGCGCGGCCGTCCTTCTCCTTCAGCGGGGTGGAGGAGTTCAGGTCGCGGGCGGTACGCTCCAGATGTTCCTTGGCCGAGCCGATGGTGCCCTGTCGGTACACGGGCGCGGTGACCTCGGAGCCGACGTAGGTGAGGGCGACGGTGGTGACCTTCTCGGCGAGCAGGCCGCGGGCGGCCAGCGCGCCGATCCACAGGCTCCAGTCGTCGCCGCCCATCACGGCTTCGGTCGCGCGGGTCTCCTCTTCCGTGCCCGGTTCGATCCGAGCCCGTGCGACCTGCGGTTCAGCGCCGGAGAAGTCCAGCGCGGGTGCCTCGTACGCGGCGCCGAGCGGTTTGATCACGGAGTGGTGGACGATGCCGGTGGCCGGGTCGGTGCGCCGGGGGGCCGCGAGGCTGTAGACGAGGTGGTCGACCGGCCCGTAGTGCTCATCGAGAAGGTCGCAGACCCGGGACTTGGCCTCGGCGGAGAAGGCGTCGGTGTTCACGAACCGGATGTCGTGCCCACCGGCGGCGGCGAGTTCGGCGACGGCCGCGGTGCGGTACCAGCCGGCGGTCGCGGTGCGGCGACCGTTGTCGGGCGCCTCGAAGGCGACGCCGATGCCGCGGATGCCGTGCCGGCGCAGTCCGGTCAGCAGGGTGGCGAGGCCGTATCCGGCGGAGTGCCCGAGGACGAGCGCGACCGGGCGGCGGCCGTCGGCGCGCTCCGGGATGGCGTCCCACATGCGGCGCACGCTCTGCGCGGCGCCGTCGGGATGGGAATTGACGATCAGGAATCCGCGCTGCTTGGGCTCGATCTGGCGAAGGCTCACGAACGGTCCGTTCCGTCAGGGGGCGGGGGACGAGGAGCCTGCGTGGGTCCGCGACCGTGCTCGGGCGGCCGCTCTCCTCGTCCGGGATGATGACGGACAGCCGTGCTGCGGGCCGGCCACCGGTCGGACCGGGGTCGGACCGGAGTCGGACCGGGGCCGGGCCGTCCACCGGGAGTCCTGCTGTGGCTGCCGTCGTCGAAGAGCGTATCCACCGTCCGGACAGCCGTTCATGACGGCACGTCACACGTAAACGTGGTCTCTCCTTGTCATGTTCGGCATTGACACTCAGACCTTGATCATCAGCCCCCGGTCACGGCCGGCGCTGCCGGGCCGGGGTCTGCCGCGGCCTCCCGGTGGCACCGAGGTCGGCCAGGACCTCGCGCGCGGCCCTGGCCCCGGAGGCCAGCGCGCCCTGGAGGGAACCGGTCGCCCGGTGGTCGCCGCAGACGTATCGGCCGGGGCCGAAGCGGGTCGTCCTGGACAGGGGCAGCGGCGGGGGCATGGCGGGCAGCGCGTCCCGGACGGTGCAGCGGTGCACCAACTCCCAGGCGTCGGTGCCGGTGTCGTACGCCTCCGCCAGCGCGGCCCGGACCACCGCCTCCTCCGCGGAGCCGGGAGCGCCGAGGACGGAGGTGGAGATCAGGGCCCGGCCGTCGGGGGCGTAGCCGGAGTGGACCTCGCTGAGCACACAGGTGTTGAGGAACCGGCGCCGGGTGTCGACGAGCAGGGTGGGCTCGCGCAGGGGAGAGCGGGCGGCGGCGTGGTAGAGGGTGGTGACGGTGCGTCCGGCGGGGACGGCGAGTCCGGGCAGCAGCCCGGCCGCCGCCGACTGGCCGGTGGCGACGACGACCGCGTCGGCCCGGCGTCGCGTGCCGTCGGCCAGGACCACACCGTCCTCGGCGAGGCGGGCGACCGGAGTCCCGCGGCTCAGCACACCGGCGGGGAGCCCGTCGGCGAGCTGGGCGGGCACGGCGCCGATCCCGTCGGCCGGCAGGCACAGGGTGCCCCGGAGCATGCTGCGCCACACGAAGTGCAGGAACCGGGAGGAGGTCTCCAGGTCGTCCTCCAGGAACACACCGGAAAGGAAGGGCCGGAAGAAGGATTCGACCAGCTCGGCGGAGAATCCCGCATCGGCCAGGGCGGTCAGGGTGGTCCGCTCGGGGCGCGCCCGCAGTCGGCGGGGCGGAAGGAGCGCGTCCCGCGCCGTCAGGACGCCGAGCGCGGTCAGGTCGCGGGCAGAGGCCAACCGTCCGGGGAGCAGGTCGCGGCTTTCACCGGGTCGCCGGGTGGGGTCGGTGAACCGCCGCAGGCGCCCACCGCCGGTGTGGACGAGCACGCCCGGGGTGAAGGGGCGCAGGCGCAGCGGCCTGAGGGCGATGCGCCGTTTGACCTGCGGGTACGACGTGTTGAACACCTGGAAGCCGCGGTCGAGGACGAAGCCGGAGACATGGTCGGTGCGCATGCGCCCGCCGACCGCTTCGGCCGCTTCCAACAGGCTGACGCCGACGCCCGAGGCGAGTAGGTCGGCGGTGCACGCGAGCCCCGCCGCGCCAGCACCGACCACGATCACGTGCGTGCCGCGGCCGTCCCCGCCGCCACGGTCCTGTCCGTCTCGCCCCATGCGCGATCACCCTCTCATCGACCTCTCGATCCCCTGCACGGGGAGACGCCACGCCGCGTGGGAGGCCCCGCTCCCGGGCCCACCGGTTGCCTCCCCCCGGGTGGCGCACCCCGGTCGGGTCGGGGCGCAGGGGCACAGGCGCTACGGCGGGGCCTGGTCACGGCGATCACCTCTGTCCCCTTGCTTCGCCCCGGGCCGGCCCCGTGGATGCACCTGCTCGCCGGCGGGTGGTGGCGCCGGGACGAGGAAGAGGTGGTCGCGGTAGCACCAGGCCCAGCTCTCCCCGCTCCCGTAGGACTCGGCGATCGGGTGGGACGAAGACTCCGCGTGCGCGTGGGCGTGACGGCCGGGTGAACTGTCGCAGCAGCCCACCTCTGCGCAGGTCAGGCAGCGCAGCAGCCGGTGCCAGGGTGTTCCGAGCGCCAGACAGGCGGCGCAGCCCTGATCCGTGGCGCGATCGGGGGGCAGGAGGGCCTGGTCGAGGTGGGCGCACGTGGTGCCGTCGGGGCGCCCGCCGTCGGGGGCGGTGCGCCATGGGGGATCCTGCCCGTGCGGACCGTTCATCGCCCTCCTCCCTCGGGGTGCGGCTCGGCGGCGGCAGGGGCGTCGGGGTCTCCGGGCCACCATAAGCGGCTGCCGGGCGGACGGCACCGGCAGCGCGCCGCCGCCCGGGCCGGCGGGCAACCGGCCGAAACGGTCTGCGCGCCCACGCGCGGGACTCCTCGACGGAGTCGATCCCCTGGTCGAGGATCATGCTGGGCATCCGCGTCTCCATCGGCAGGGTTCCCCGGCCAGGCCGAAACGGTAGGCCTGCTCGGCATGTTCGCCGGGCTGCCGGGCCCTTCACCCGTGTGCTCCCCGTGAAAACGACGACGATGCGGGACAGGCCGGGGGGAATGGCCTCGGCGGCGACGGGGGCGGGGCAGGCCGAGTGAAGCTTCGCGGAGTGCGGCGGGCCGCCGGTCCGGAGGGTGGCGACCGGGCGGCGCACCGTCAGGGGCGTTGCAGCATCCTGCGGCGGAGGCTGTCGTAGATCGGCTCGCTCTCCAGGTGGTCGGCGGTGACCGTCGCCGCGAAGCACGCGACGAGCAGCGGGAGYCACAGCGAGACCGCGCCCGTCATCTCCGCGGCCAGGACGATGCCGGTGACCGGTGCGCGGACGACTCCGGTGAACAGGGCGGCCATGCCCACGACGGCGAACGCGGCCGGCCCCGGCGCGTGTGGGGGCAGCACGGGCGCGGCGAGCGCGTGGACCAGCGTCCCCCACAGGGCGCCGAGGGCGAGGAGCGGGGCGAACAGTCCGCCGGGGGTCGCGGCCGCGTAGCTCAGCGGGCCCGCGACGAACCGGACGGCGAGGTAGGCCGTCAGGGCCGTCACGCTCGGGCCCGCCGCGGTCAGCAGGCGCTCCGTCAGCGCGTCGCCGCCACCCGCCAGCAGCGGGTCCACCGCCATCAGCGCGCCGACCAGGGCGCCGATTCCGGCGGCGCGCAGCGGCACCGGCACCCGCGTCATCCGGTCGCACAGGTCGAGCGTTCCCACGACCAGGTGGGCGTACGCGGCGCCGAGGGCCCCGGCGGCCGCGCCGAACAGCAGGAACGCCGGCAGCGTCCACAGCGGCGGGGCCGGGAGGTCCGGCACCGGGAAGACGGGCGAACCGCCCACGATCAGCTTGGCACAGGCCACGGCGGTGACGGTGCCGAGCAGCGTCAACAGCACCAGACGGGGCCGGAACGACCGGGTCACCTCCTCGCAGACGAACAGGAGCCCGCTCAGCGGGGCCGAGAACGCCGCGGCCAGGCCCGCCCCGCCGAGCGCGGTGTGCAGCAGCCGGGCGTCCTCGGGCCCGAGCCTGCCGTGCCGGCCGGCCAGGACCCCGATGGCGGCGCCCATGTGGACGGTCGGGCCCTCCCGTCCCAGGATCAGGCCGGAGCCGATCGCGACGAGGCCACCGGCGAACTTCGCGGGCAGCAGCCCCCAGGGGTGTGTGTCGCTCTCCCGCCGCCACACCGCTTCCACGTGCTGGATGCCGCTGCCGGCCGCGTACGGGACCCGCCGGGCGATGAGGTGGGCGACCAGCGCGCCCGACGCGGTCAGGGCGATCGGGACCAGTACTCCGGCGGCTCCGAGCCCCGCGGCGGCCCCCAGCAGCGCACGGCGGAGCGCGTCGGCCCGTTCCAGGCACCATCGGAAACCGCCGCCCACCAGCCCGACCAGGCATCCTGCCGCCGCAGTGACCACGAAGGCGCGTACGTCCGCCGCGAGAGGGGGCCGGGCACCGGGCATGGGCCACCCCTCCTGCGAGCCGCACGGACCTGTCGGCCGAGCCTCCCCGCTCGGGCGGCCCGGGATGGCGCACCGCGCCGTGGCCGGGCCGCCCGCCACCCCGACCGGCCGAACGCCGCCTCCCGGACCTCCCGCTCCGGGTGACGGCGCAGACCGACGACGGCGGCGCGGCAGGCCTCCGGCCACCGCCGGCGGGCTCCGAGGGTCCGGGCGGCCCCGGCACGGCCCGGCCGGGGAACCCCCCCCGGGGCCTCGGTCCCCTCCGCGCCCGCCCCCGCGCGAGCGGCGAGTGGATCTTCCCCTCCCGGACCCGGAATACAGCGACCGCACCCCCTGTTGGCAGGCATGGTTGAAACATAAACAACTCTGGAAGGGGAGCCATGCAGTTCGGGATCTTCACCGTCGGTGACGTCACGGCCGATCCGGCGACCGGACGCGTACCCGGCGAACACGAGCGCATCAAGGCGATGCTCGCCATCGCGCAGAAGGCCGAGGAAGTCGGCCTGGACGTCTTCGCCACCGGTGAGCACCACAACCCGCCCTTCGTCCCCTCCTCGCCGACCACGATGCTCGGCTACATCGCCGCGCGCACCGAGAGCCTGATCCTCTCCACGTCGACGACGCTGATCACCACGAACGACCCGGTGAAGATCGCCGAGGACTTCGCGATGCTCCAGCACGTCGCGGACGGCCGCGTCGACCTGATGATGGGCCGCGGCAACACCGGACCGGTCTACCCCTGGTTCGGCAAGGACATCCGCGACGGAATCGACCTCGCCATCGAGAACTACGCGCTGCTGCGCCGCCTGTGGGACGAGGAGACGGTCACCTGGCAGGGCAAGTTCCGCACCCCGCTGCAGTCCTTCACCGCGACGCCCCGCCCGCTGGACGGCGTCGCGCCCTTCGTCTGGCACGGCTCCATCCGCTCGCCCGAAATCGCCGAGCAGGCCGCCTACTACGGCGACGGCTTCTTCCACAACAACATCTTCTGGCCGCCCTCCCACACCCGGCAGATGATCGAGCTGTACCGGCAGCGCTACGCCCACTACGGCCACGGCACCCCCGAGCAGGCCATCGTCGGACTCGGCGGCCAGGTGTTCATGCGCCGCAACTCCCAGGACGCGGTGCGCGAGTTCCGCCCCTACTTCGACAACGCCCCGGTCTACGGCCACGGCCCGTCGCTGGAGGAGTTCACCTCCCAGACCCCGCTGACCGTCGGCTCCCCGCAGCAGGTCATCGAGCGGACCCTCTCCTTCCGCGACTACGCCGGCGACTACCAGCGCCAGCTGTTCCTCATCGACCACGCGGGCCTGCCCCTGAAGACCGTCCTGGAGCAGCTCGACCTGCTCGGCGAGGAGGTCGTGCCGGTGCTGCGCAAGGAGTTCGCGAACCTGCGTCCCGCCGGAGTGCCGGACGCGCCCACGCACCGGGCCCGCGTGAGCGCGGCCCGGGAGACCCCGGAGGAGGGGACGCAGGCATGAAGACCGTCGTCGTGTCGGCGGGGCTGAGCTCGCCCTCCTCGACCCGCCTGCTCGCCGACCGCCTCGCGGCCGCGACGCTCCGGCACGTGGACGCCGAGCCCCAGGTGATCGAACTGCGGGACCTGGCCATGGAGATCGCCCAGCACCTCGTCACCGGGTTCCCGCCCGCCCGACTGGCCGCCGCGCTCGACGCGGTCGCGTCCGCCGACGGCCTGATCGCCGTGACCCCGGTGTTCGCGGCCTCGTACAGCGGCCTGTTCAAATCGTTCTTCGACCTCATCGACAAGGACGCGCTCACCGGCAAGCCGGTCCTCCTCGGTGCGACCGGCGGTACGGCCCGGCACTCCCTGGTCACCGAACACGCCATGCGCCCGCTCTTCACCCACCTGCGCGCACTCGTCGTGCCGACCGCCGTCTACGCGGCCTCCGAGGACTGGGGTCGCCAGGGTCTGGCGCAGCGCATCTCCCGCGCGGGCGCCGAACTCGCACGCTTCATGGCGCCCGTCGCCGGGCGGGCCGCCCCGGACGTCGACACCGCCGCCGCGATCGCACCCCGTTCGGCGACGGGGGCGGTCACTTCGGTGGACCCGGCGGACGGCTTCGAACCGGTGCCCTTCGAGCAGCGGCTGGCCGCGCTGCAGGCCGGACCCACCGCGTGACCCCACCGGCCGCGTCACCCGGAACGCGCACTCACCCCTTCTTCGCCTGCGGGAAGGGCGGGGCGTGTGGTTTCCTGGGCCCCGCCACGCAGCGTCACGGGACGACTGCATGAAGTGAAGGGGATGGTGCCGTGAGCGTTCTGGACATCAAGCTGGACCGGTCGTTCGATGTCTTCGACTCGGACCGGGACGGGCGGCTCGTGAAGTCGGACGTCATCGGCCTCTCGGACAGGCTCGCCGAGTCACTCGGCCTGGCCCCGGACGCCGTGGCCGGGCTGAGGGAATCGCTGGCGGACCTCTGGGACACCGTCTTCCAGGCGATGGACAAGAACGACGACGGAGGGGTGGACCGGCAGGAGTTCCGGGCCGCCTTCCGGGCGCGGATCATCACGGACCGGAACAGGATCTGGGAGCGCATCAGGACGATGAGCAACGCCTGGACCGAGCTCGCCGACCGCGACCGCGACGGCATGCTGAGCCGTGACGAGTACACCTCTCTGCTCCACGGCATGTTCCGCCTGCCCCGTGAGACCTTCGACGAGGCGTTCGACCGTCTGGACGCCGACGGGGACGGGCAGTTGAGCCGCGACGAGATCAGCTCCGCCATGAAGGAGTACTACACGAGCGAGAACCACTCGGCCCCCGGCAACCAGTTCTTCGGCCGCCTCTGAGGAGTCCGCAGGGGGGCACCGCCATGCCCCCCTGCGGCCCCGCCCGCCTGCGGTCGCATCCGCGGAGCTCCGGGGCCGCCGAGCCGATTCGTATCGGGCCCCCGCTCGTTGAACGCAAGAGGAAGCCGATCTCCCACGACCTATCTGGAGGACCTCTTGATGGCCGCCGAAGCCGCACTGCCGGTGATCGTTCTCTCCGACTCCGATCCGCTCCGCCGGCACGAGACGGCCGAGCTGGTGCAAAGCTGGTACCGGACGTCGTTCCGTGTGCTGCAGGTCGGTGGCCCGGCGGAGGTGGTCAGGGCGCTGAACACGCTGGCCGACCGGCAGGTACCCGTCGCCGCCGTGCTCGCCGATGAAGCCCCCGACCCCGCTGCGGCGCACCCCGGTGTGCGCTGGCTGTCGCTGACCGGACGCCGCGACGCCGTGCCCGGCTCGCGCACCGCACCGGCCGGGAGCGACGAGAACCCGGCCGAGCACCTCCGTGGTGCCCTCGACGACTCCCTGTGCACCTGGAACGCCGACTTCCGCGGCGATCTGCCGACGGCCGAGGTGCGCGGCAGCCGCTTCTCGCCCGCCGCCTACGCGGTACGCGACTTCCTCGGCCGCAGCGGCGTCATCTTCCGCTGGCTGCCCGACGAGGACGTACGGGACGCCCCGGTGCGCGTCCGGCTGGGCGACGGCACCGAGCTGGCGGACCCCCCGATCAGCGAGCTGGCCGAACGGCTCGGTCTCATCCGGCCGGCCGAGCAGGACCACTACGACGTCGTGGTGATCGGCGGTGGCCCCGGAGGGCTCTCCGCGGCCGTGTACGCCGCCGCCGAGGGCATGAGCGTCGTCGTGATCGAGGACGACGCGCCCGGTGGGCAGGCGGGATCGACCTCACGGATCGAGAACTACCTCGGGTTTCCCGTGGGCCTCACGGGCGGGGACCTCGCCCAGCGGGCCCTGCAACAGGCCCGCAGGGCCCGCGTCGAGTGGCAGCCCACCCGGGTGGCCGGCCGGGTGACCCCGACGGACACGGGCGGCCACACGGTCGAGTTCACCAAGGCGGGTACCGACGAGACGGCCTCGGTGACCGCCGCCGCGGTGGTCGTCGCCACGGGAGTGGACTGGAACCGCCTCACGGCTCCCGGCGTCGACCGCCTCCTCAACTCCGGCGTGTACTACGGATCGTGCCTGTCCGACGCCCCCTCGACCGTGGGGGAGGACGTGTACATGGTGGGCGCGGGCAACTCCGCCGGACAGGCCGCCCTCTACTTCGCGCGCTACGCCCGCAGCGTCACCCTGCTGGTCCGGGGCACCGACCTCGGCGCCTCCATGTCGAGCTACCTGGTGCAGCGCATCGAGCGGACCCCGGGCCTGAAGGTCCTGCTGGGCACCGAGGTGGCCGAATGCCTCGGCGGGACCACCCTCACCGGGCTCCGGCTCCGCGAGCGCGCGGGCGCCGAGCGAACGGTCTCGGCGCACTGCCTGTACGTCCTGATCGGCGGCCGCCCCTCGACCGAGTGGCTCGGCGGCACGCTGAGGCTGGACGACCGCGGGTACGTCCTGACCGGCAGCGGCGGGGCCGGGCCGGAGGCGCTGCCGATGGAGACCAGCCTGCCCGGGGTCTTCGCCGTGGGCGATGTGCGGTCCGGATCCGTGAAGCGGGTCGGCGCCGCCGTGGGCGAAGGCGCCGCGGTCGCGCAGTCCCTGGTCGAATACCGGCGGCGGCGTCCCGAGCGCTTCCAGGACGCGCGAGCGTCCTGCGGCTTCTGACCGGCCCGCCGGGCAGACCCGAACGGCCCCGCGAGCAGGCAGCTCGCGGGGCCGTTCGGGTCTGCTCGGGCGGTACGGGTGGCGCCGGGGGCGGCGAGGGCGGTCACCGGCACGCCGGAGTTCCTCGGGGTGACGTGCTCAGACGCCGTCGGGGACCCAGGAACCGTGGACACCCGCGGGCACCCGCCGCGGCAGGTGGACGGCGGCCACCCGCTCCAGGCCCGAGGCGTCGAGGACCAGCAGCTGCGAGGCGTCCTGCTTGAGGTCGGAGACCACGGTCAGCAGATAGCCGTCGTCCTCGCACGTGGCGTCCGCGGCGGGTACGAAGACGGCCTCGCTCGGCATCCGGGCATCGCCGGCCGGGCGGACCCGGCGGGCGCCGGTGGTGCGGTCGTACTTGACGACGCCGTAGCCGCCGAAGCCCTTTTCGTCGGGGAAGGAGATGGCGTACTGGTAGCGGTTCTCGGCGCCCAGGTAGGCCTCGTTGAGGGTCGGGAACTCCACCGGCAGGTCGTCGATGATCTGCTCGGCGACCGTACCCTCGGCCAGGTCGATGACCCAGCGGCGGGTGTAGGAGCGGGAGGCGGGCTCGCTGCCGCGGCCGGGCGCGCCGACCCACCAGTTCCAGGAGAGCCGAAAGCCCTCGCGGTCCACGGTGGGGCCTTCCAGGACGATGCGGCCCTGGCCGTCCTCGTAGGCGTTGGAGACGTGCAGCATGTTGCCCGGTTCGACGGAGAACCAGCGGACGTGGCGGGCACCGTCCGCGCCGCGCGGCATCACGCCGATCCGGGCGGGCTGCCCGTCGCTCCAGGCGTAGGGGATGCCGGAGTGCTCGGCGGGATCGAAGGTGACGTTGCCCTCGACGAAGACCACGTGGCGGCGGGTGATGGCGAAGTCGTGCTTGAGGGAGGCCGTGGCTCCCGGGACCTCGGCGCTGTCGGTGATCCCGCCCTTGGCGTCCGCGACGTGGTGGATCAGGTGCGGGGGGAAGGGCGAGGAGGAGAAGAAGTGGAGCTCGCCGGTGGCCGGGTCCTGCTTGGGGTGCGCGGTCATCGCGGAGGTGAGCCGGCCGGCGAAGTCGTACGCGCCGACGGTCTCCAGGTCCGGTGTGAGCTCGAAGGGGAGGTTGGCCTCGCACAGGGCCAGCAGGCGTCCGCCGTGCTCGATGACGTGGGTGCCGGCGGTGCTGGCGGTCAGGTCGGGTCCGTGCTCGGTCATGTAGGGGGCGCCGTCGAGGGCGGGGGTGTGGAC
>NZ_JBFRER010000165.1:0-13157 GCF_052114405.1 Streptomyces sp. M-16
ACCGGCGACCAAGCCCACTGGGACACCCACGGCAACCTCCACTACACCGGCCGCACCGACACCCAGATCAAGATCCGCGGCTTCCGCATCGAACCCACCGAAATCGAAACCACCCTCACCACCCACCCCCACATCACCCAAGCCACCCTCGCCACGCACCCGGACCACCACCGCACGCCCCAGCTGACCGCCTACCTGGTCACCACCGACGAGGGCCTCTCCCCCCAGGACGTCCGCCTCTGGCTGCGCACGCTCCTGCCCGACCACATGGTCCCGGCCTTCGTCGTCCTCCTGGACCGGCTGCCCCTCACCCCCAACGGGAAGATCGACAAGAGCACCCTGCCCGCACCGCAGGCGGTCGCCACGGCGGGCGGACGCGCACCGCGCACCCCGCTGGAGGAGAAGGTGCGCACCTGGTTCGGGGAAGCGCTGGCCACCCCGTCCCCCCTGTCGATCGACGACAACTTCTTCGACCAGGGCGGCCACTCCCTCCTCGCCGCCCGCCTGACGAACCGCATCGGCACCGCCCTGGGCGTCACCCTCACCCTGCGCGACGTCTTCCAGCACCCCACCCCCGTCACCCTCGCCCAGCACATCGAGACCCGGCTGCTGTCCGCGGGGGCGCCCGCTCCCCGGCGCGCCCGGCCCGCGCTGCGCCGCCGCACCCCCGACCAGGAACGGAGTTCCTCATGAGCACCACCGACCAGGACCAGGCCGCCTTCACCCCCGCACCCGACGACGTGGTCTGGGACCTGCCGGGCGAGGGTCCGCAGCGCACCGCGCTGCTGGTCCTGCCGCACGCCGGCGGCAACGCCCACGCCTACGCGGAGTGGCGCGCCCACCTGCCGGCCGACGTCCGCCTGCTGATCGGCCAGTACCCGGGCCGGGGCGCCCGTTTCGCCGAGGACCTCCCCCGGGACATCGCCGACCTGGCCGGTCCGGTCGTGGCGGCGCTGCCCGACGGGGTCACCGAGGACCTGGTGGTGCTCGGGCACAGCATGGGCTCGCTCGTGGCCTTCGAGGTCGTCCGCAGCCTGGAGGCGGCCGGACGGGCGCCCCGCGCCCTGATCGCCTCGGCCTGCCGGGCCCCGTTCCTGGCCAACCCGTGCGCCGTGTACCCGGAGCGGCTGGACGACGACGAGCTGGTCGCCGCCATCAAGGAGCGCGGCGGCACCGACGACGGCATCCTCGACGAACCGGAGCTGCGGGAGATCATCCTGCCGTCCATCCGGGCCGACTTCGCCATCGACGACGTCTACCGCTGCGCGGAGTCCGAGGCCCGGGTGGCCTGCCCCGTGACGGTGATCGGCGGGGACGCCGACCCGGTCGCGCCGGCGGCCTCGCTGATCCGCTGGGCGCAGATCACCGACCGCGCGTTCGCCTCGTACGTGCTGCCGGGCGGCCACTTCTACTTCCAGGAACGACTGCCGGAGTTCTTCTCCGTGCTGGGTCCGGTCGTCGGCGGACACGCCGCCGCCCCGGCCGCCGCCTGACCGCGCCGCGCGGCCACCGCTCCCCTTCGTCTCCGCATCCCCTTAAGGACGTTCGATGACCACGTACGCAGAGTCCCCCGCCCGGGCGGGCGCCATCACCCCGGTGCGCGAGCCCGGCAAGCCCGTCGTCGTGCACGCCCCCGCCGGTCTCGATACGGACGCCTCCACCGCCTGGCTGACCGCCCACCGCGCCGCCATCCAGGCCGAGTTGCTGCGCAGCGGCGCCGTACTGCTGCGAGGGCTGCCCGTCGAGGACGCGGCCTCGTTCGCCGCCGCCCGGGACGCCCTGATCGAGCGGCGCGCCGGGTACAAGGAGAAGGCCACCCCGCGCACCGACTTCGGCGAGGGCGTGTTCTCCTCCACCGACCTGCCGGCGGTCCAGCCGATCCGGCTGCACAACGAGAACAGCTACACCCTCGACTTCCCCGGGGTGCTGCTGTTCGGCTGCGTGACCGCCCCCGAGGAGGGCGGGGCGACGACCGTCGGCGACATGCGCGAGGCACTGCGGCTGCTGCCGCCGGAGCTGGTCGAGCGGTTCGAGCGGGCCGGCTGGCTGCTCGTGCGCAACTACTCCGAACTGGCCGGGCTGCCCTGGTACAAGACCTTCGCCACCGAGGACAAGGCGGTGGCCGAGGCCTACTGCGAGGAGAACACCGTCGGCTACGAGTGGGTCGAGGAGGACGACTCGATGATCACCCGCCAGCGGCGGTCCGCGGTCGTCACCCACCCCGTGACGGGCGAGCGGACCTGGTTCAACCACTTCGCCTTCTGGAACAGCCGCACCCTGGACCCGGACGTCCGCGAGGTCCTCGTCGAGACGTACGGGGAGGACGGGCTGCCCTTCAACACCTACCTGGGCGACGGCTCCCGGCTCACCGAAGCCGAGGTCGACGCGGTCAACGCCGTCTACGACCGGGTCACGGTCCGGGAGACCTGGCAGCGGGGCGACCTGATGATCGTCGACAACATCCTGTGCGCGCACGGCCGCGAGGCCTACCGGGGCGACCGGAAGATCCTCGTGGCCATGGGCGAGCCCGTCGCACTGGCCGACTGCGCGCCCGTCACCCAGCCGTCCACCACCGTCTTCACCGGGGAGTGACCCTCATGACCGCCGTACTTCCCGAGCGCAGCCGCCTCCACGCGGGTGCCGCCGCCCCCGTCCCCGACCTGCTGGCCCGGCTCGCCCTGGCCCCCGCCGACCGGACCGCCGTCGTCGCGGACGGGAGCGCGAGGAGCTTCKGCGAACTGCGCGCCGAGGCCATGCGGATCGCGGGCCGCCTGGCCGCCCGCGGCATCGGGCCGGAGAGCGTGGTCGCGCTGTGCCTGCCGCGCGGCGCGGAGCTCGTCACCGCGCTGGTCGGGACCCTGACCGCGGGGGCCGCGTACCTGCCGGTGGACCCGAAGCTGCCGGCCGAACGACGGTGCTACCTCGTCGAGGACGCGGGCGCCGACCTGGTCGTCACCGCCGACGCTGACACCGCGCCCCTCGCCGAGGGCGTACCGCACGTGAGCGTGGCCGCGCTGGCCGCGCCCGGCCCGGAGCTCCCGTACGCCCCGGTGGCCGTCTCCGGCGACACCCTGGCCTACGTCATCTACACCTCCGGTTCCACCGGCCGCCCCAAGGGCGTGGAGATCGGCCGGGCCGCCGCGTCCGCGCTGCTGGGCGAGCTGGAGGGCGCGGGCATCGCCGTCACCGAGGGCGGGCGGGTCGGCTGGAACGCCTCGCCGTCCTTCGACGCCTCCGTGCAGCAGTGGGTCCGCCTCTGCCGCGGCGACACCCTGGTGATGATCGACGACGAGACCCGCGCGGACCCGGCGCTGCTGGCCCGGCTGGTCGACGAACAGGCCCTGACCGACCTGGACATCACCCCCGCGCACGCCGATCCCCTGCTGGACCTGCTCACGCCCGACGGCGGCCCGCGGCCGCTGACCCTGCTGATCGGCGGCGAGGCCGTCAGCCCCGCACTGTGGCGGCGCCTGGCGCGGCTCGGCGAACGGGGGGTGCTGCGCACGGTCAACCTGTACGGGCCCACCGAGTGCACGGTCGACGCCACGGCGGGCTGGGTGGACGGCGCCGACGAGCCGCACATCGGCAGCGTCCTGCCGGGCCTGCGCACGCGGGTCCTGGACGAGGGCCTGAACCCGGTCGCCGAGGGCGGCAGCGGCGAGCTGTACCTGGCGGGCCCCCGCGTGGGCCGCGGCTACCGGGGCCGGCCCGCCCTGACCGCGGAGCGGTTCGTGGCCGACGCCGCCGGGGAGGGACACGGCGGCCGCATGTACCGGACGGGCGACCTCGTACGGCTCCTGCCCGGCGGCCGGCTGGCCTACCTGGGGCGGGCCGACGGCCAGGTCAAGCTGCGCGGCCACCGCCTCGAACTCCCCGAGGTCGAGGCCGCGGTGGCCGCCGTCCCCGGGATCGCCGAGGCGGCCGTCGTACTCCGCGAGGACGTCCACGGGGCGCCGGGCCTGGTGGCGTACTACCGGGCGGCCGGCCCCGTCACCGGCGACGCGCTGCGCGAACGCCTCACCGCCGTGCTGCCCGCGTACATGGTCCCGGCGGCCTTCGTGGCCCTGGAGCGGTTCCCGGTCACCGTCAACGGCAAGGTGGACCGGGCCGCGCTGCCCGCCCCGGCGCCGGCCGCCACCGCGCCCGCCGCCACCGGGGACGGCACCGCCGGGGGCCTGACCGCCTCGCAGACGCTGATCGCGGGCGTCTGGGCCGCGGTGCTCGGCGCCCCACACGTCGGCCCCGACGACAACTTCTTCAAGCTGGGCGGCCATTCGCTGCTCGCGATCAAGCTGGTCTCGCGGGTCCGCGCCGAACTGGGCGTCTCCCTCCCGGTGAAGGCCGTCTACGCCAACCCGCGCCTGCGGGACCTGGCCGCCCACCTCGACACCCTGGTCGCGGCCGCCGCGAGCCCGAACTCCTGAAGGACATGACCGTGATCCCGTTGTCGTACGCCCAGCGCCGGCTGTGGTTCCTGGGCCGGCTGCACGGCCCTTCCGCCACCTACAACGCCCCGGTCGTCCTGCACCTCGACGGCGAACCCGACGCCGGGGCCCTGGCCCTGGCGCTGGCCGACGTCGTGCGGCGGCACGAGGTGCTGCGCACCGTACTGCCGGCCGGGCCCGACGCGGAGCCGTACCAGCGGGTGCTGGACGAAGCGCCCGCCGCGCGGCTCACCGCCGAGGAGTGCGCGCCGGACCAACGGGACGCACGGGTGGCCGCCTTCATCCGGCAGCCCCTGGACATCACCGTCGAACCCCCGCTGCGCGCCCGGCTGTTCCTGCCGGGCGACGGGACCTCCACCCTGGTGCTGCTGATCCACCACGTGGCGACCGACGGCTGGTCGCTGCGCCCCCTGCTGCGCGACCTGGCCGGGGCCTACGCCGCCCGGCTGGCCGGCCGGGCCCCCGACGCGGAGCCGCTGCCCGTGCAGTACACGGACTACAGCCAGTGGCAGCACGAGCTGCTCGGTGACCCCGCCGACCCGGACAGCCTGGCCGCCGAGCAACTGGCCTACTGGCGGACCGCGCTGGAGGGGGCCCCGGCGGTCGTCGACCTGCCGGCCGACCGGCCCCGCCCGGCCGAGCCCTCGGGCCGGGGCGGCACGCTGACGGCCCGGCTGGACGCGGCGGCCCACGGCGGGCTGCTCGCCCTGGCGCGCACCCACCGGGCGAGCCCGGCCATGGCGGCCCGCGCCGCCCTCGCGGCGGCCCTGTCGGCGGCCGGAGCGGGCGAGGACGTCGTGATCGGCACCCCGGTCGCGGGCCGCCCCGACGAGGACCTGTACGACCTGGTCGGCTTCTTCGTCAACTCCCTCGCGCTGCGCACCGACCTGTCGGGCGACCCGTCCGTCGGGGAGCTGCTGGAGCGGGTGCGCGAAGCCGACCTGGCGGCGTACGAGCACCAGGAGCTGCCCTTCGACCTCCTGGTGGAGCGGCTTGCCCCGGAACGCGCCCTGGGACACCACCCCTTCTTCCAGGTGATGCTGACCGTGGACGCGGGCGCCGCCGGCGGTGCGGGCGTCGGCCGGGTGGAGCTGGGCGGCGGGATCGGCGGCGAGCTCGCCGACGTCGACCTGGACACGGCCAAGTTCGATCTGACCTGGTACTGCCGCGAGCTGCACACGGCCGAGGGCCGGCCGGACGGGATCGAGATCGCCCTCCAGTACGCCACCGACCTCTTCGACGAGGACACGGCCGGCCTGCTGCTGGAGCTCTACGTACGGACCCTCGAAGCGTTCGCCGACCGTCCCACGGCCCGCCTCGGCGCCCTCGGCCCGGTGTCCGGTCCGCAGGCACGGGCCCTCGCCGCGCGCGGGCGCAGCGTCCTCCCGGCCCCCGCGGCCGCCCCGCGCGGCGCCGTCCCTGCACGCCGCGACGTGCTCTCGCCCCGGGAGGAGATCCTGTGCGGCCTGTTCGCGGAGGTCCTCGGGCGCGGGGAGGGCGAGGCGTTCGCCGCCGACGCCAACTTCTTCAAGTCGGGCGGGCATTCGCTGCTCGCGAGCAAGCTGGTGAACCGGATCCGGGGCGCGCTCGGCCTGGAACTGGGCATCCGGGACCTGTTCCTCGCCCCGACCCCGGCCGCCCTGCACGGGCGGCTGGCCGCAGCGGGGGCGGCCGGGGCGGCCCGGCCCGCGCTGGTCCCCGTACCGGACCGGCAGGGGCGGATCCCGCTGTCGGCCGCGCAGCGGGCGCTGTGGCTGCTGGACCGCATCGAGGGTCCCTCGGCGGCCTACAACGCCCCGCTGGTGCTGCGGCTGGAGGCGGTCCCGGAACCCGCCGCGCTGGAGGCCGCGCTCGGTGACCTCGTCACCCGGCACGAGGTGCTGCGCACGGTGTACGGGGCCGAGGGCGGCGAGCCGTACCAGCAGGTGCTCGCGCGGGCCGGGGTGCCGCTGGAAGTGGAGACGTGCGCGCCCGGCGAGCTGGACGCGCTGGTCGACGCATTCGGCCGGGAGCCCTTCGACCTGGCGCTCCGGCCGCCGCTGCGGGCCCGGCTGTTCGTCCCGGGCGACGGCGGTGCGGTGCTGGTGCTGCTGGTCCACCACATCGCCACCGACGGCTGGTCCCTGGCCCCGCTGCTGCGGGACCTGGGCGAGGCGTACGGGGCGCGGTGCGCGGGGCGCGCCCCCGAACTGCCTCCGCTGCCGGTGCAGTACGCCGACTACGCGCTGTGGCAGCGCGAGCTGCTGGCCGACCCGGCCGCCCTGCTCGGCTTCTGGCGCGATGCCCTCGCCGGGATGCCCGCGCGGACCGCGCTGCCCGCCGACCGGCCGCGCCCGGCCGAGCCCTCGGGCCGGGGCGCCACCGTGTCGGCCGCGGTCGGCGCGGTCGCGCACCGGACGCTGTCCGGGCTGGCGCGGGAGCGGCGGGCGAGCCTGTTCATGGTGGTCCGCGCGGCGCTGGCGGCGGCGCTTTCGGCCACCGGCGCGGGCGAGGACCTGGCGATCGGCACCCCGGTCGCGGGTCGCCCCGACCAGGACCTGCACGAGCTGGTCGGCTGCTTCGTCAACTCGCTGGTGCTGCGCACCGACCTGTCGGGCGACCCGTCCCTCGGGGAGCTCGTCGACCGGGTCCGGGAAGCGGACCTGTCCGCTTTCGACCACCAGGACCTGCCCTTCGACGTCCTGGTCGAGCACCTGGCCGAGCCGGGCCGGGCTCTGGGCGAACACCCCTTCTTCCAGGTGATGCTGACCGTGCGGGAGGCCGCCGACGAGCGGGTGTCGCTCGGCCCGGTCACGGGCCGGGCCGGGAGCACCGATCTGGGCGCCGCCAAGTTCGACCTGAGCTTCCACTGCGCCGGGCGGCACACCGCGGACGGCGCCCCGGACGGCCTCGACGTGCACGTGCAGTACGCCACCGACCTCTTCGACGAGGACACGGCCCGGCTGCTGCTGGAGATCTGCGTACGGGCCCTCGAAGCCTTCGCCTCCGATCCGTCGGCCCGCCTCGGCTCACTGGACCTGGTCCGGGAGCCGGAGCGGCGGGGCCTGGAGCGGCGCCGGGACCGGCTGCGGGAGGCGCTCGCCGCGACGGCGGCGGCCCCGCCGGCCGCGACGGCGGCGCCGTCCTCCCCGCGCGAGGAGATCCTGTGCGGACTGTTCGCCGAGGTGCTGGGCGCGGAGCGGATCGCCGCCGACGCCAACTTCTTCAAGTCGGGCGGGCATTCGCTGCTGGCCAGCCGGCTCGTCAACCGGATCCGGGCCGTGCTCGGCGTGGAGGCGGGCATCCGGGACCTGTTCCTGGCCCCCACCGCGGCGGCCCTGCACCGCCGCCTCGGGACGGGCACCGGGGCGGGGACGGCGCGGCCCGCGCTGCTCCCCGTACCGGACCGGCCCGAGCGGATACCGCTGTCGTACGCGCAGCGCCGGCTGTGGTTCCTCGACCAGCTCCAGGGGCCGTCCGCCACCTACAACGTCGCGCTGGTGCGGCGCCTGGAACGGCCGCTGGAAGCGGTGGCGCTCGCCGGAGCGCTGGCGGACCTCGCCGCCCGGCACGAGGTGCTGCGCACCGTGTACGGGACCGAGGGCGGGGAGCCGTACCAGCGGGTGCTGGAGGGAGCCCGGCCGCAACTGGAACTGGTGCACGCGGCGGACGTGGCCGCGGCCGTCGACGGGGCGGCCGGGCACGTCTTCGACCTGACGCGGGACCTGCCGCTGCGGGCCTGGCTGATCCTGCCGGAGGGCGGGGGCCCTCAGACCCTGGTGCTGCTCCTGCACCACATCGCCGCGGACGGCTGGTCCACGGGCCCCCTCCTGGCCGACCTGGCGGCGGCGTACGGGGCACGGGCGGCGACGGGCCGGGAGCCGGGCTGGTCCCCGCTGCCCGTGCAGTACGCGGACTACACGCTGTGGCAGCGGGAGCTGCTCGCCGACCCGGGCGCCCCGCTCTCGTACTGGCGCGGGGCCCTGTCCGGGCTCCCGCCGCTGATCGACCTGCCGACGCAGCGGCCCCGGCCGGCCGTGCCGTCGGGACGCGGGGCCGTCACCGGCTTCGAGGTGGACGCCGCCACGCACCGGGCGCTGCTGCGGATCGCGCACGCGCGGGGCGCCACCCTGTTCATGGTGGTGCAGGCGGCGCTGGCGGCGGCCCTGACCCGGGCCGGGGCCGGGACCGACCTGGCCATCGGCACGACGGTCGCGGGGCGCGCCGACGACGCCCTGTCGGGGCTGGTGGGCTTCTTCGTCAACACGCTGGTGCTGCGCACCGGCACGGGCGGGGACCCCGCCTTCGAGGAGCTCGTCGACCGGGTCCGGGAGGCGGACCTGGCGGCGTACGCGCACCAGGACCTGCCGTTCGACCTGCTGGTGGAGGCCCTCAACCCGCACCGGTCCTCGGCACACGACGCGCTGGTGCAGGTGATGCTCCAGGTGAACCCGGCTCCGGCCGGGGCGTCCGGCGGGCCGCTGGCCGGCACGGAAGGGACCTTCGCCGCGCGGACGGCTAAGTCCGACCTGACCTTCGCCCTGACCGAGCGGCCGGCCGGCGGTCTGTCGGGGGTCCTGGAGTACGCCACCGACCTCTACGGGCCCTCGGGCGCGGCCCGGCTGGCGGCGCTGCTGGTGTCGGCCCTGGAGCTGTTCGCCGCCGATCCGTCCCGGCACGTGTCCGCCCTGCCGGCCCCGGCCGACCGGCGTCCCGCGCGGCCGCTCGCCGKGGGCTACCGGGTCGATCCGGCCCGGGTGGAGACGGTCCTGACGGCGCATCCGGCGGTGGTGTCGGCGCGGGCCCGGGTGGAGGGGGGCCGGCTGCTCGTCCGGGCCGTGACCCCGGCCGGAGCGGTGACGGAGGCCGACCTCCAGGCCTGGGCGGCGGACCGGCTGCCGGACTACGAGGTCCCGGCGGCCGTCCTGCTGCCCGAGGCCCCGGTCCCGCCGGCCCGGGAACCCGCGCCGGCCTCCGCCCCGGCCCCCGCGCCGGGCCCCGCCGGCGCTCTGACCGACGCGCTGCTGCGGCTCTTCGCGGAGGTGCTGGAGCGGGGTCGGATCGGTCCGGACGACAACTTCTTCAAGTCCGGGGGGCATTCGCTGCTCGCGGTACGGCTGGTCAACCGGGTACGGGCGGAACTCGGACGCGAACTGACCCTGCGCGAGGTGTTCCGCCACCCCACCCCGGCCCGGCTGGCGGCCCTGCTGTCGACGGCCCCCACCACCGGGCCGGCATCGGCCCCCGCCCCGGCCCTGCGCCGCCGCACCCACGCGGGCGCCCGCGTCCGGCAGCCGTAGCGTCCCCCGGCCCCGGCGACCCCTTCGGGGTCGGGGGCCGGTTCCCGGCGGTCGGCCCCACGGCTCACGGCCCCCGTCCCCTCCGGGCGGGGGCCGGCCGCGCGCGTGACCGCGAGCAGCGGGGTCGGCTCACGGGCGGCAGCACTCCCGGCCGACGGCAGCCCGGAGCCGCGGTCCCGTCCGACACCGGCCCCGGGCGCCACTCCCCGACCGGCAGCCCCGGCCGACGGTCCCGGGCGCCAGCCCCGCGCGGCACTCCCGACCGGCAGCCCCGGCCGGCACCGGTGCCGGGCGACGGTCCCGGGCACCGGTCATGGGCGACGGTCCCGGGCGCCAGCCCCGACCGGCAGCCCCGCCCGCAGCCCCGGACGGCACCGGCCCCGGGCGGTCGGTCACGGCGGCGGCGCGCAGCGGCAGTCCCGGGCGGCAGCGCGGGGCCGGGGAGCTGCCGGAGGGACTGCCCGCCGGGGGCGGGGGCGGTGCCTAGCGTGGGGGCACGGACTGCGGTCCGCACCCACCCCCTCGCCTGGAGGCCCCGCGATGCCCTCGACCGCCCCCACCGCCCGCGCCGTCCTGGACGGCGGCCCGGCGATCACCCCGGCTCCCGGTGTGCTCGACCGGCTCGACGCCCGGGTCGCCGCCGGCCCCGGGCGGCTCGCGCTGGTGCACGGCACGCGCCGGATGACGTACGGGCAGCTGGCCCTGGCGGTGGCACTGCGGGCCGACGCGCTGGCCGCCGAGGGGGCCGGTCCCGGCCGGCTGGTGGCCGTACACCGCCCGCGCGGCATCGACGCCGTCGTCGGGCTGCTCGCGGCGCTGCGGACCGGTGCGGCCTACCTGCCGCTCGACCCGGCCGCGCCCGCCGCCCGCAACGCGGCGATCCTCGCCGACTGCACCGGACGGGACGACATCGCCCTGGGCACCGGGGAGTTCCCCCTGCCGGGACCCGGGGTCACCGCCGGATCCGCCTACGTGATCTACACCTCCGGCTCCACCGGCACCCCCAACGGCGTCGTCGTCGGCCACCGCGCCCTGGCCCACTTCACGGCCGGGGCCACCGCCCGCTACGGGATCACCGCCGAGGACCGGGTGCTGCAGTTCGCGCCGCTGCACTTCGACGCGAGCGTGGAGGAGGTCTTCCTGACCCTCGGCGCGGGCGCCGCCCTGGTCCTGCGGGACGAGGAGATGCTCGACGTCCCCGGGCTGCTGGCGGGCTGCGCCGCGCACGGGGTGACGGTGCTCGACCTGCCGACGGCGTACTGGCACGAGCTGACGCACGCCCTCTCCTCGGGCGTCGACCGGCTGCCGCCCGCCCTGCGGACCGTGGTCATCGGCGGCGAGGCGGCCCTGCCCGAGCGGGTCGCGCAGTGGTGCGCGGCCGTGGACCCGGACCGGGTGCGGCTGCTGAACACCTACGGGCCGACCGAGGCCACCGTCGTGGCCACCGTCGCCGACCTCTCCCGGCACCGTGGCGGGCCGGTGCCGATCGGCTCCCCCCTGCCCGGGGTGCGGGCCGCCGTCGTCGACGGCGAACTGTGGCTGCTGGGCGGCGCCCTCGCCGAGGGCTACCTCGGCCGGCCGGAGCTGACCGGGACCCGGTTCACCACGCTGGCCGGGGAGCGCGCGTACCGGACCGGCGACCTGGTCCACGTACGGCCCGACGGCCAACTGGGCTTCCGGGGGCGGGCCGACGACGAGGTGAAGATCAACGGCCACCGGGTGGACCCGGCCTCCGTGGAGTCGGTGCTGACCGCGCACCCCGGGGTCCGCGAGGCGGCCGTGGTGGCGCCGCGGAGCGCGGACGGGGTCCTGCGGCTGGCCGCCTTCGTCGTCGCCGACGAGGGGGTGGGCACCGCGGAGCTGCGGGACCGGGTACGGGCGGCGCTCCCGGCGGCGGCCGTACCGGGCACCGTGACCCTGCTGCCCGCGCTGCCCCGGACACCCTCCGGGAAGATCGACCGCAAGGCGCTGCGGTCCCCGGCCGCGGACCCCGGGCCGGACCGCGACCCGTACGCGGTCTTCGCCGGGGAGGTGCTGCCCGCCGAGGACCGGGTCCCGCTGTCCTTCGCCCAGCGGCGCCTGTGGTTCCTGGCCGGCCTGGAAGGCCCCTCCGCCACCTACAACCTGCCGCTCGTGCTGCGCCTGGACGCCGTCCCCGACCGGGACGCGCTCCGGGCGGCCCTCGCCGACGTCGTGGAGCGGCACGAGGTGCTGCGCACCGTGTACCCGGCGGTGGACTCCGAGCCCTACCAGCACGTGCTCCCGGCCCCCGAGGTGCCGCTCCCGGTGCGCGACTGCGCGCCCGGGGAGGTCGCGGAGCTGGTGGCCGGCTTCACCGGCGCCGCCTTCGACCTCGCCGCCCATCTTCCGCTGCGGGCGGCCCTGTTCGTGCCCGGCGACGGCTCCGCCACCCTCGCGCTGCTGACCCACCACATCGCCACCGACGGCTGGTCCGTGGGCCCCCTGCTGCGCGACCTCGGCGCGGCCTACGCCGCCCGGCTGGCCGGGGGTCCGCCCGGCTGGGAGCCGCTGCCCGTGCAGTACGCCGACTACACCCTGTGGCAGCGCGAACTCCTGGAGGACCCGGCCGCGCTGCTGGCGCACTGGCGCGGGGCCCTCGACGGCGTGCCGACCCTGCTGGACCTGCCCGCCGACCGGCCCCGGCCCGCCGAGCCCAGCGGGACGGGCGCCACCCTCACCGCCCGCCTCGACGCGGACGCGCACCGGCGGCTGGCCGCGCTCGCCGAGGAGCGCGGCGCGAGCCTGCTCATGGTGCTCCAGCCCGCGCTGGCGCTGGCGCTGGCAGCCGTCGGCGCCGGGACGGACATCGCGATCGGCACGCCGGTCGCGGGGCGCGGCGACGAGGCCCTGGAGGAGCTGGTCGGGTTCTTCGTCAACACCCTGGTGCTGCGCACCGACGTGTCGGGCGAGGCCTCGTACGCGGAGCTGGTCGACCGGGCGCGGGACGCGGACCTGGCCGCGTACGCCCACCAGGAGCTGCCGTTCGACCTGCTGGTGGAACACCTGCGGCCGCGGCGGGAAGGCGCCGTGAACCCCTTCTTCCAGGTGATGCTGACCGCGCAGGAGCGGGGCGGCGAGGACACCGGGACCGACGGCCCGCTGTCGGGCCGGTTCGTCGAACCGGGCCTGGAGGTGGCCAAGTTCGATCTCAGCGCCTCCTGCGTGGAGCTGCCGGGCGGCGACGGCCTGGAGGTGTGGTGGCAGTACGCGGTGGACCTGTTCGACGCCGGTACGGCGCAACTGCTGCTGGACCTGTTCCTACGGGCCCTCGCGCGGGCGGCGGCCGACCCCACCGGGCCGGTGACCGGGTGGGGGCTGCTGACCGGCGAGGAGGGCGCGGCGGTGGCGGAGCGCCGCGAGCGCCTCGCCGCAGCGCGCGCGGACGAGCGGGCGGCGAGGGCGTCCGAGCGGG
>NZ_JBFRER010000166.1:0-13038 GCF_052114405.1 Streptomyces sp. M-16
GGGCCGGGACCGGGCCGCCGTGCGGGAGGCCGGTCGCCGGCACGCCCGAGGCCCGGCACCCCCGCCAAGGGGGTGCCGGGCCTCGGGGCCGCGCTCCGGGAGGAACTCAGAGCACGTCGGCGGCGATGTTCTCCGCGACCCGCTCCAGCAGGGGGCCGGCGTTCGGGATGGACTTGGCCGGGTCGGGCTCCAGGTCCGTCAGCGGGTAGGCCCGGCGGATGCCGGCGCCCTCCAGGGCCTCCTGGGACAGCAGCAGCCGTCCGCAGACGGCCACGACCGGCTTGCCGGCGGCCCGCGCCGCGGCGGCGACGCCCGCCGGGGCCTTGCCGTGCAGGGTCTGCTCGTCCAGCGAACCCTCACCGGTGATCACCAGCGTGGCGCGCTCCAGCGCCGGGGCGAAGCCCAGTACCTCCAGCATCAGCTCGATGCCGGGACGGAACGTGGCGCCGAGCAGCAGCGCACCGTAGCCGATGCCGCCGGCCCCGCCCGCGCCCGGCAGCACCGCGCACTCGGCGGCCTTCGGGCCGATCGCCTTCTCCAGCACCAGCGCGAAGTGCGCCAGCGCCGCGTCGAGCGTCGCCACGTCCTGCGGCGAGGCGCCCTTCTGCGGGCCGTAGACCGCCGCGCAGCCCTTCGGGCCGGTCAGCGGATTGTCCACGTCGCTGGCCAGGACGAAGTCCACCTCCGCGAAGCGGGGGTCGATCCCGGACAGGTCCGCGGAGGCCAGGCCGGCCAGCGCGCCGCCGCCCGGACCGACCGGTTCGCCGTTCGCGTCCAGGAACACCGCGCCCAGCGCGGCCAGCATGCCCGCGCCGCCGTCGGTGGTGGCACTGCCGCCCACACCGAAGACGATCGAGCGCGCGCCCGCGTCCAGCGCGGCCTTGAGCAGCTCGCCGGAACCGTACGTGGTCGCCGTCAGCGCCGCGAAGGTGCCCGCGGGCAGCAGCTGGAGGCCGGAGGCCTCCGCCATCTCGACCACCGCGGTGCCCTCGCGCAACGCGAACGCGGCCGTGACCTGGTCGCCGAGGGGGCCGGTGACCCGTACCTCCCGGCGTTCGAACCCGGCCGCGACAGCGGCCGCGACGGTCCCGTCGCCGCCGTCCGCGACGGGGAGGGTCTCGATCTCCACGCCCGGTACGGCCTTGCGGAGCCCCGCCGTCACCCGCTCCGCGACCTGAACGGCCGTGAGCGAGCCCTTGAATTTGTCCGCGGCGATGAGCACGCGCGCGGCCTCAGTTACTGCTCCGTCCGTCACCTTGCTAATCCCTTGCTATCGAACAGTGCAGTCGCGCCACCATGAGCTTATCCGGAGGATCCTCCTATGCCCATGAGTGGCCTGGGCCACATGCGGCGTGCCATGCGTCTAAATACGGATATACGCCTGCATAGTGTGGCCACATGGGCACGGATTCGATGGAACAGCAACCTCCGGATGTCCGGGGAGAGGGGCCCGACGCCCCGGTGGACGGCGCGCCCGACCGCACCGTCGTCACCGTCGGGGTGGTCGCCGTGCTGGCCGTCGTCGCCTGGGCGGCCTTGGGCGGGAGCTCCTTCGACACGGCCTCCGGCACGGCCCTGGCCTGGGTGCTGAACAACTTCGCCTGGCTCTTCGTGGTCGCCGCCGATGTGTTCCTCGTCATGTGCGTCGTCCTCGCCATCAGCCGCTTCGGCCGGATCCGACTCGGCAGCGACGACTCCGAGCCCGAGTTCACCAACCTCGCGTGGATCGCGATGATGTTCAGCGCGGGCATGGGCATCGGCCTGATGTTCTACGGGGTGGGCGAGCCGCTCACCCACTACCTGATCCCGCCCCCGGCCTCCGGGGCCGCCCCGAGCAGCGGCGCCTCGGCCCTGGCGGCCATGGAGTACAGCTTCTTCCACTGGACCCTCACCCCCTGGGCGATCTACGGCATCGCCGGCCTCGCCCTGGCCTACGCGACCTTCCGCAAGGGCCGCGGCAACCGGCTCAGCTCCGCCTTCGTGCCGCTGATGGGCGAGGAGCGGGCCAACGGGTGGGCCGGGAAGGCCGTCGACCTCCTGGCCGTCTTCGCCACCGTCTTCGGCACCGCGACCAGCCTCGGCCTCGGCGCGCTCCAGGTCTCCAAGGGGCTCAGCATCACCACGGGGATCGAGGACTCCACCGGCGTCGAACTGATCATCATCGGTTCGCTGTCGGCGGCCTTCGTGCTCTCCGCCTTCTCCGGCCTGCACAAGGGCGTGAAGTGGCTGAGCACGATCAACATCGTGCTCGCCGCGGTCCTGATGCTCTTCGTCTTCGTGCTCGGCCCCACCGTCTACGTCCTGGACGTGATCCCCGCCAGCATCGGCGGCTACCTGTACCAGCTCCTGCCCATGGCCACCCGCACGGGCGCCTTCACCGACGCCCAGTGGCTCGGCGCCTGGACGATCTTCTACTGGGCGTGGTGGCTCTCCTGGGCCCCGTTCGTCGGCACCTTCATCGCCCGCATCTCCCGCGGCCGCACCATCCGCGAGTTCCTCATCGGCGTGCTCCTGGTCCCCAGCGGGGCCACCGTCGTCTGGTTCTGCGTCATGGGCGGCACCGCCATCCGCCTCGACTCCACCGGCGTCGTCGACTTCGCCGCCAAGGTCAAGGACGGTACGGAGGCCTCGCTGTTCGCGATGCTCGACGCGCTCCCGCTCGGCACGGTCACCTCCTGGGTGGCGATGGCCCTCGTCATGACGTACTTCGTCACCAGCGCCGACTCCGCCTCCCTGGTCATGGGCTCGCTCACCAGCCGCGGCTCGCTGCACCCGCCGACCTGGCTCGTCGTCACCTGGGGCGTCCTGATGGCCGGCGTGGCCGCCGTCCTGCTCGTCGCCGGCGGTCTCAAGTCCCTGCAGACCGCGACCATCCTGGTCGCGCTGCCCTTCGTGATCGTCATGATGCTGCTCTGCTGGGCGCTGGTGAAGGAACTCCGGACGGACCCCGGCGCGGGCCCCGCCCGCCACCACCCCCACCACGGGATGCGGGACGCCGTCAAGGCGATGGTCGGCGACGCCGTCACCGAACAGGGACCGGCCCGCCACCACCGGCTGCGGCGCGTCGCCGAGTCCAAGGGCCGCGACCGCGGGGACGGCGGCCACCCACAGGGGTGATCGCGGGGGCGCCCGGCACCGGCGCCGGGCGGGCCGGTTAGGGTGGCCGCGTGACCACCACCGATGACTACGCCGCCTACATCGCGAGCCTGCCGAGGGTGCTGGCCGGGGCCGCCGCCCTCTACCGCGACGCGCGGGGCCGGGTCCTGCTGGTCGAGCCCAACTACCGCGAGGGCTGGGCCCTGCCGGGCGGCACCGTCGAGTCCGACCGGAACGAGTCCCCCCGCACCGCCGCCCGGCGCGAGAGCGCCGAGGAGATCGGCATCGACGTCCCCCTCGGGCGGCTCCTCGCCGTCGACTGGAGCCTGGGACCCGGCCGCCCGCCCCTGGTGGCCTACCTCTACGACGGCGGGGTGCTCGACGCCGACCGGCTCGACGCCGTCGTGCTCCAGGAGGAGGAACTCCTCTCCTGGAAGCTCGTCGAGCCCGAGCGGCTCACCGAGTACCTCCCCGGAGCGGTCGGCCTGCGGGCCCGGGAGGCGTGCCGCGTCCTGGAATCGGGCGGCGGCACCGTGGAACTGGAGAACGGCCGCCGGCCCGACTCCGCGTAAGACCCCGGCCCGGCCGGGGGGTTGAACACGGCGCCTACTGCGAGCAGGACAGAATCAGCAGATGATCACGATGTACGCCTGGCCCAGCACGGCCGACGGTCCCGACGCCCTCCCCATGGTCCACTTCACCACCGAAGAGCAGTCGGGGGGCGAGGTCACCGAAGAGGGCACCCCGGTCTGGCTGTTCGACACCGCGATACGCGAGGGGGGCTGGGCCCCGTTCGAGGACTTCGAGGGCTGGTCCGCTCCCGCCGAGGGCTGGCAGGCCTTCTACCGCCGCGAGGACGACCTGCTCGCCGTCACCGGTCCCGGCGCCTGCGAGGGCTGGTACCAGGGCCGGCTCGGCGCCGACGGCGACTGGGTGACCGCCGCCGCCACCCAGCAGAGCCTCGTCCTGCTCGCCGCCCCCGTCCAGCACCCCTCCCTCTACGCCTACGCGGTGGAGGCCGGAGCCGGCTTCGCCCTCCTCGTCCCCCTGGCCGTCATCTGACCCGCGGTAGCCGTCCCTACCGTCCCTCCAGCTCCAGCAGCCGCACCTTGCGGTCCAAGCCGCCGCCGTAGCCCGTCATCGCGCCCGAGGCGCCGATGACGCGGTGGCACGGCACGATGATGCTGACCGGGTTCTTCCCGTTGGCCAGACCCACCGCCCGCGAGGCGTTCGGCTTGCCGAGCTCCGCCGCGAGCCGCCCGTAGGACCAGGTCTCGCCGTACGGGATCCGCAGCAGCTGCTCCCACACGCTGCGCTGGAACGGGGTGCCCTCCAGGTGGACCGGGACGGTGAACTCCGTCAGCTCCCCGGCGAAGTACGCCGTCAGCTCGCGCACCACCTCGGGGAAGGGCCCCTCGTCGGCCGGCACCCGCTCTCCGAAGGTCTCCTCACCGGGCCTGTGCCGGTGCTCGGTCATGTACAGGGCACTGAGCACCCCGTCGGTGGCCACCAGGGTGAGGGTCCCCAGGGGACTCTGCACCTCGGTGTGGGTCTTCCTGCTGCTCACGACGCTGTTCATCGCTCGGCTCATTGCTCCGCTCCTCATACGGGGAGGTGGTTGATGGCGTGGTCCTCGGTGGCCCACAGGTACTGCACGGCGTACGCCCGCCAGGGCCGCCACCCGGCCGCCCGGTCGGT
Organism: Streptomyces sp. M-16; assembly: GCF_052114405.1. NCBI lineage: Bacteria > Bacillati > Actinomycetota > Actinomycetes > Kitasatosporales > Streptomycetaceae > Streptomyces > Streptomyces sp. M-16. The sequence continues at coordinate 4,795 of NZ_JBFRER010000166.1, forward strand.
CAGGGCGGCCGGGGTGGACGGCAGCCCCAGCCCCTGGGCGGCCCGCCGGACCCCCAGGTCGGAGGGCAGGAACGCGTCCGGGTCGCCCAGCGCCCGCATCGCGATGATCTCGGTGGTCCACGGCCCGAAACCGGGCAGGGCGTTCAGGGCGGCGCGGGCCGCCTCCCAGTCGCTGTCGATGCCCAGCGGCAGCGAACCGTCCGCCAGCGCCCCGACCAGGGTGGTGAGCGTGGTGCGGCGGCTGCGCGGCATCGACAGGGTCTCCGGGTCGAGGCCGGCCAGCGCCTCCGAGGCCGGGAAGAGGTGGGTCAGCCCGCCCTGAGGATCCTCCACGGGCTCCCCGTACGCGGTCACCAGGCGGGCCGCGTGCGTGCGCGCGGCCGCTGTGGACACCTGCTGGCCCAGCACCGCCCGTACGGCGAACTCCGCCGCGTCCACGGTGCGCGGAACCCGCCGCCCGGGCGCCTTGTCCACCAGCGGGGCCAGCAGCGGATCGGTGCGGAGCTGGTCGTCCACGGCCTCCGGGTCGGCGTCCAGGTCCAGCATCCAGCGGCAGCGGCTGATGGCGATGGTCAGGTCCCGCAGGTCGGTCAGGGCCAGCCGGCAGCCGATGTGCTCGGGACCCGGCGTGAGCGCGACCACCCCGGTGCCGTACGGGAGCCGCAGCGTCCGCCGGTAGGCCCCGTCCCGCCACTCCTCCACCCCGGGCACGGCGGTGGCGGCCAGGTGCCCGAAGAGGTTGTCGGGGTTCAGCGGGGCCCGGTAGGGCAGCCGAAGACTGATCGTCCCGGGCACCCGGGGCTCACTGCGGCCGGCCTTCGCGGCCCTCGCCCGCAGCTCGCCGGGGGTGAGGGCGAAGACCTCGCGCACCGTCTCGTTGAAGTTCCGGATGGAGGCGAACCCGGCGGCGAACGCGACGTCGCCCATCGGCAGCTCGGAGGTCTCGATCAGCAGCCGGGCGGTCTGCGCGCGCTGCGCACGGGCGAGCGCGAGGGGCCCGGCCCCCAGCTCGGCGCCGAGCTGCCGCTCGACCTGACGGGTGGAGTACCCGAGCCGGGCCGCCAGCCCGGTGACCCCCTCCCGGTCGACCACCCCGTCCTGGATCAGCCGCATGGCCCGGGCCACGGCGTCGGCGCGGGCGTTCCACTCGGGAGAGCCGGGGCTCGTGTCCGGGCGGCACCGCTTGCAGGCCCGGTACCCGGCCTGCTGGCAGGCGGCGGCGCTGGGCAGGAAGCTCATGTTCTCGACTTTGGGGGGCACGGCCGGACAGCTGGGCCGGCAGTAGATCCCGGTGGTCCGGACGGCGGTGAAGAACCACCCGTCGAAACGGGCGTCCTTCGACTGCACGGCCCTGACGCAGCGGTCGGTGTCGGTGTACATGCCCCAAGCTTCCCGTCCGGACCGGACCCGGGCTGGCAGTTTTCCGACATCAAGGCTACGCCGCCACCCTCCGGGGGGGGGCGTGATCCCGCCCCGCCGGCGAGGTGGGGCGGGGGGTCCGGGGCGGAGCCCCGGTCCTTCGGGCCCCGCGGCCCGGGCAAGGCGAAGGCCCCGGGGCCAGAGCACCCGGGGCCTTCCTGTCGAGCGGTACGGCGCGGCCTTACGGCAGCTGCGCCGCCCGTGCCTCCCGCCGGTTGTGGCGGAACGTGTTCGCGCGACGGGTCGTCGCGAACAGCGGAATGGTCGCCGCCAGAGCGATCTGCAGCGCGCAGCCCGTCTGGAGCAGGAGCTGTCCGCCCGGGGCGTCGAACGCCCAGGCGGCCAGCAGCCCCATGGCACCGACGATCCAGCTGAGCATCGCCGCCGCGAGGACACCCCGCGGCTTGGGGTACTCGACCCGGCTCACCATCAGCCAGGCCACCCCGATGATCGCCAGCAGCGTCGGCACGAACGGCAGCTCCAGCAGCACGATCGAGACGACCGTCAGGGCGCCGAACGGGCTGGGCATGCCCTGGAACATGCCGTCCTTCATGGTCACGCAGCTGAATCTCGCCAGCCGCAGGACCACCGCCAGCAGCACCACGATCGCCGCCAGTGCCGACATCTTCTGGTGCGCGTCGTCGGCGACCATGCCGTAGACGAGCACGAAGTACGCCGGCGCCAGCCCGAAGCTGATCAGGTCGGACAGGTTGTCCAGCTCCGCGCCCATCGGCGAGCTGCGCAGCTTCCGGGCGACGATGCCGTCGAAGAGGTCGAAGACCGCCGCGAGGAGCATCAGTATCACCGCGGTCGCCGCGCTGTGCCGGGCCATGCCCGACTCGCCGCTGCCGGTGAGGTGCGGGATGAGGATTCCGGTGGTGGTGAAGTACACCGCCATGAATCCGCAGGTCGCGTTACCGAGGGTGAGGGTGTCCGCTATCGACAGCCGCAGCGAGAGCGGCATGTCGTCTTCGGCGGACTCCTCCTCGGCGCGCTCGGGAACCCAGCCGGTGGCGGGGGTCTCAGGGTCAGTCACGGTCAATTCGGGTCACCCCCGCGGTGGTGGCCTGACCGACCTCGACCGCGACCTCGACGCCCTCGGGGAGGTAGATGTCGACGCGCGAGCCGAAGCGGATCAGACCGATGCGTTCGCCCTGCTCCACCTTGGTGCCGGCCGGCAGGTACGGGACGATGCGACGCGCGACGGCGCCGGCGATCTGCACCATCTCGATGTCGCCGAGCTCGGTGTCGAAGTGCCAGACGACGCGCTCGTTGTTCTCGCTCTCCTTGTTGAACGCCGGGACGAACCCGCCGGGGATGTGCTCCACGGACGTCACCGTGCCCGCGAGGGGCGCGCGGTTGACGTGGACGTTCAGCGGGCTCATGAAGATCGCGACGCGGGTGCGTCCGTCCTTCCACGGCATGATGCTCTGCACCACACCGTCGGCGGGCGAGATGACGCGGCCCTCGGTGATCTCACGCTCGGGGTCGCGGAAGAACCACAGCATGCCCGCCGCGAGCGCGGTGGCGGGCACGGCCGCCGCGGCCCAGCGCCCGGACTTGCGCGCCCGGGTGAGGCTGAGCGCCGCGGTGGCGACGGTCGGCAGGAGCCACGGCGATGCTCCGCGTGCGAGACGTCCACCGAGGAGGCCGACGCGAGGTGCAGAGGTTTGGCTGTGGGGCATGGATGACCTTCGTAGCGGGTGATTGCCGCGCCGCAAACGGGGGGACGGGACGGCGGCTTTACTGGAATGCTATCGGTTGCGCGCAACAACTGGGCAAGCCAGAAGCCGAGTCGATGGCCCCGGACCCGTGACTGCTAGTGACTCTTTCGCGGTGAATCGTTGGGCGATTCACCGCAAAAGGGACTTTCAGCCCTGGGTCCGGTACTCCTCAAGCAGGCGTCGCCCGATGATCATTTTCTGGATCTCGGCGGTACCTTCGCCGATCAGCAGCATCGGCGCCTCGCGGTAGAGGCGCTCGATCTCGTACTCCTTCGAGAATCCGTAGCCGCCGTGGATGCGGAAGGCATCCTCCACGACCTCCTTGCAGTATTCGGAGGCGAGGTACTTCGCCATCCCGGCTTCGAGGTCGTTTCGTTCCCCGGAGTCCTTTTTGCGTGCTGCATTGACCATCATGGCATGGGCGGCTTCGACCTTGGTAGCCATCTCGGCCAGCTTGAACTGGATGGCCTGGTGCTCGGCGATCGCCTTGCCGAAAGTGTGACGTTGCTGGGCATAGGAGACACCCAGCTCGAACGCACGCTGAGCGACGCCACAGCCACGGGCCGCCACGTTGACGCGGCCGACCTCGACCCCGTCCATCATTTGGTAAAACCCTCGGCCCGTCTGGCCGCCGAGGACGCGATTGGCCGGAATGCGCAGTCCGTCCATGATGAGCTCGGTCGTGTCGACGCCCTTGTAGCCCATCTTGTCGATCTTGCCCGGAATCGTCAGGCCCGGACGGACCTCCCCGAAGCCCGGCTCCTTCTCCACGAGGAAGGTGGTCATCGACTTGTGGGGCGCGGTGCCCTCGGGGTGTCCTTCGTCACTCCGGACCAGGACGGCCACCAGAGTGGACGTGCCGCCGTTCGTCAGCCACATCTTCTGGCCGTTCAGGACGTACTCGTCGCCGTCCTTCACCGCCTTGGACGTGATGGCCGACACGTCCGAGCCCAGACCCGGCTCGGACATCGAGAACGCGCCCCGGACCTCGCCCAGCGCCATCCGCGGCAGGAAGTGGTCCTTCTGCTCCTGCGTGCCGTGCTGCTYGAGCATGTACGCCACGATGAAGTGGGTGTTGATGATGCCCGAGACGGACATCCAGCCCCGCGCTATCTCCTCGACGCACAGCGCGTAGGTGAGCAACGACTCACCCAGGCCGCCGTACTCCTCGGGGATCATCAGGCCGAACAGGCCGAGCTCCTTGAGACCGTCGACGATCTGCTGCGGGTACTCGTCGCGGTGCTCCAGCTCGGTCGCGACCGGGATGATCTCCTTGTCGACGAACTCGCGGACGGTCTTCAGGATCTCCCGCTGGACGTCCGTGAGCCCGGCGGTCTGGGCGAGTCGGGCCATGGCTACTTCCCCTGTTCCTTCAGCTGCGGGCGGCCGGGCTGCTCGCCGCCGCGCTCCTTGATGTACGTCTCGGTCGGGACCATCACCTTGCGCCGGAAGACGCAGACGAGGGTGCCGTCCTGCTTGTAGCCCTTGGTCTCGACGTAGACGATCCCGCGGTCGTTCTTCGACTTCGACGGGGTCTTGTCGAGGACCGTGGTCTCGCCGTAGATGGTGTCGCCGTGGAAGGTCGGCGCCACGTGCCGCAGGGACTCGATCTCCAGGTTGGCGATGGCCTTCCCGGAGACGTCCGGCACGGACATGCCCAGCAGCAGGGAGTAGATGTAGTTGCCGACGACCACGTTCTTGCCGAAGTCCGTGGTGTTCTCGGCGTAGTTGCTGTCCATGTGGAGCGGGTGGTGGTTCATGGTCAGCAGGCAGAAGAGGTGGTCGTCGTACTCCGTGACCGTCTTTCCGGGCCAGTGCTTGTAGACCGCGCCGACCTCGAACTCTTCGTAGGTGCGTCCGAACTGCATGGTGCTCAGGCCTCCGGGATCTCGAACTTGCTGGTGCGCTGCATCCCGGCCGCCCGGCCCTTGCCGGCGATGACCAGGGCCATCTTGCGGCTGGCCTCGTCGATCATCTCGTCGCCGAGCATCGCGGAGCCCTTCTTGCCGCCCGCCTCGGAGGTGCACCAGTCGTACGCGTCGAGGATCAGCTCGGAGTGGTCGTAGTCCTCCTGGGAGGGGGAGAAGACCTCGTTGGCGGCGTCGACCTGGCCGGGGTGCAGGACCCACTTGCCGTCGAAGCCCAGGGCGGCGGCGCGGCCGGCCACCTCGCGGTAGGCGTCCACGTCGCGGATCTGCAGGAAGGGGCCGTCGATCGCCTGGAGGTCGTGCATGCGGGCCGCCATCAGGATCCGCATCAGGATGTAGTGGTAGGCGTCCGCCGGGTAGCCGGGCGGCTGCATGCCCACGACCAGGGACTTCATGTTGATCGAGGCCATGAAGTCGGCCGGGCCGAAGATGATGGTCTCCAGCCGCGGCGAGGCGCCGGCGATCGCGTCGACGTTCACCAGGCCCTTGGCGTTCTCGATCTGCGCCTCGATGCCGATCTTGCCGACCTCGAAGCCCATCGTCTTCTCGATCTGCGTCAGCAGCAGGTCGAGCGCCACGACCTGCTGGGCGTCCTGGACCTTCGGCAGCATGATGCAGTCGAGGTTCTGGCCCGCGCCCTCGACGACGGTGATGACGTCACGGTACGTCCAGTGGGTGGTCCAGTCGTTGACGCGCACCACACGGGTCTTGCCGGTCCAGTCGCCGTTGTTCAGCGCGTCCACGATCGTGTGGCGGGCGCCTTCCTTGGCGAGCGGGGCGCAGGCGTCCTCCAGGTCGAGGAAGACCTGGTCTGCGGGCAGGCCCTGGGCCTTCTCCAGGAACCGGGGGTTCGAGCCCGGCACCGCGAGGCAGGAACGGCGCGGCCGCAGCCGGTTCACGGGAGACGTGGGCGTGGTCATGCGGAGACCTCCAGAGGGTCGAGCTTGTTCGCTTTCCGGATCTCGTCGACGATACGGCCGATGATCTCCGTGATACCGAAGTCCTTGGGTGTGAAGACGGCGGCGACTCCGGCCGCCTTGAGCGCGATGGCGTCGGCGTTCGGAATGATGCCCCCGAGGACGACGGGTACGTCACCCGCCCCCGCCGTACGGAGGCGTTCCAGCACGTCCGGCACGAGCGCGCTGTGCGAGCCGGACAGGATGGACAGTCCCACGCAGTGCACGTCTTCGGCCAGTGCCGCCGAGGAGATCTCCTCGGGCGTCAGCCGGATGCCCTGGTAGACCACCTCGAATCCGGCGTCGCGGGCCCGTACGGCGATCTGCTCGGCGCCGTTGGAGTGCCCGTCCAGGCCCGGCTTGCCGACCAGCAGGCGCAGCCGGCCGGAGCCGAGGTCCTCGGCGGTCCGGGCGACCTTCTCGCGGACGAGGGCCATCGGCGTGCCCGCCTCGGCGGTGACGGCCACCGGGGCCGAGGAGACCCCGGTCGGGGCGCGGAACTCGCCGAAGACCTCGCGCAGGGCGTTCGACCACTCGCCGGTGGTGACACCGGCCCGGGCGCATTCGAGGGTGGCCTCCATCAGGTTCTCGGTCCCGGCGGCGGCCTCCTTGAGCCGGTCCAGGGCCTGCATCACCGTCGGGAAGACGAACGGGTCGCCGCCGCCCTGCCGGTCCGAGGACTCCTGCCGCTCGGCGCGCCAGCGGACGATCCGCTCCACGGTCAGCGCCTCGGTGGCCGGGTCGACCGTCATGATGGCGCCGTCCAGGTCGGCCGTCAGCGGGTTCTCCTCGGTCTGCTCGAAGCAGTTGACGCCGACGATCTTGTCCTGGCCGGCCTCGATCCGGGCGCGCCGCTCGGCGTGCGAGGCGACCAGCTCGCCCTTCAGGTACCCGGACTCGACGGCGGCCATCGCACCGCCCATCTCCTGGATCCGGTCGATCTCGGCCATGCAGTCGGCGACCAGGGAGTCGACCTTGGCTTCGATGACGTGGGAGCCGGCGAAGATGTCCTCGTACTCCAGCAGGTCGCTCTCGTGCGCCAGGACCTGCTGGATGCGCAGCGACCACTGCTGGTCCCAGGGCCGGGGCAGGCCCAGCGCCTCGTTCCAGGCGGGCAGCTGCACGGCGCGGGCGCGGGCGTCCTTGGAGAGGGTGACGGCCAGCATCTCCAGGACGATCCGCTGGACGTTGTTCTCGGGCTGCGCCTCCGTCAGGCCCAGCGAGTTGACCTGGACGCCGTAGCGGAAGCGGCGCTGCTTCTCGTTCTCGATGCCGTAGCGCTCCCGGGTGACCTGGTCCCAGATCCGGCCGAAGGCGCGCATCTTGCACATCTCCTCGATGAAGCGGACGCCCGCGTTCACGAAGAAGGAGATGCGGGCGACCACCTCGCCGAAGCGCTCCTCGGGCACCTGGCCCGAGTCGCGCACCGAGTCCAGGACGGCGATCGCGGTGGACATCGCGTACGAGATCTCCTGGACCGGGGTGGCCCCGGCCTCCTGGAGGTGGTACGAGCAGATGTTGATCGGGTTCCACTTCGGGATGTGGTTGACCGTGTACGCGATCATGTCCGTCGTCAGCCGGAGCGACGGCCCGGGCGGGAAGACGTGCGTCCCGCGCGAGAGGTACTCCTTGACGATGTCGTTCTGCGTGGTGCCCTGGAGCAGGGAGACGTCCGCTCCCTGCTCCTCGGCGGCCACCTGGTAGAGCGCCAGCAGCCACATGGCGGTGGCGTTGATCGTCATCGAGGTGTTCATCTGTTCCAGGGGGATGTCCTGGAACAGCCGCCGCATGTCGCCCAGGTGGGAGACCGGGACCCCGACCCGGCCCACCTCGCCGCGGGCGAGGATGTGGTCCGGGTCGTAGCCGGTCTGCGTCGGCAGGTCGAAGGCCACCGACAGGCCGGTCTGCCCCTTGGCGAGGTTGCGGCGGTACAGCTCGTTGGACGCCTCGGCCGTGGAGTGGCCGGCGTACGTCCGCATGAGCCACGGACGGTCTTTCTGGCGCTCTGTCATCTCAGGCGATCCTTATGGCCTTTGAGCGGACTCAGACGTTGCGGAAGCGGTTGATCGCGTCGAGGTGCTGGGCGCGCAGCTCGTGGTCGCGGATGCCGAGGCCCTCTTCCGGGGCGAGGGCGAGGACGCCGACCTTGCCCTGGTGGAGGTTGCGGTGGACGTCGTAGGCTGCCTGCCCGGTGTCTTCCAGGGAGTAGACCTTGGA
>NZ_JBFRER010000167.1:0-12794 GCF_052114405.1 Streptomyces sp. M-16
GCGCGGGACCACTGGGGTCCCGCGCCCCGGCGCGCCTGCGGTCAGGCGAGGGCGGCCACCTCCGGGTGGTCCTGCAGCCAGGCCCGGACGGCCTGCTGTTCCTTGCCCTTGCCGGTGTCCTGGATCTTCGCCTCCAGGCTGGTGAGCTGGGCCTCCGTCAGCTTGAACGACTTCAGCCAGGCGGCGACCTCGGGCTCGTCGGCCGCGAAGCCCTTGCGGGCGAGGGTGTGGATGCCGTCGCCCTTGCCCCAGACCCCCTTGGGGTCCGCCAGCTTGGTCAGCTCGTAGGAGGAGTACGCCCAGTGCGGGGACCAGAGCACGGTCACCACGGGTTCCTTCTTTTCGTAGGCCCGCTTGAGTTCGGCCAGCATGCCGGGGGTGGAGCCGTCGACGACCTGGTACTCGCCGTCGAGGCCGTACTCCTTGAGCACCTTGCCCTTGAGGACGGACATGGCTCCGGCACTGGGCTCGATGCCGATGATGCGGCCCTTGAACTCGGCCCCCTTGCCCTTGAGGTCGGCGAGGGACCTGACGTCCTTCACGTAGGAGGGGACGGAGAGTTCGAGGGAGGTGGGGCCGTACCAGGAGCCCAGGTCGTCGACCTTGTTCCGGTACTTCTCCCAGTACTGGGCCTGGGTGACCGGCAGCCAGGCGTCGGTCTGGAAGTCGACCTGGCCGCCCGCGAGGCCGGTGAAGAGCGCGCCCAGCTCCAGCTGGCGGGCGTCCACCTCGAAGCCGCGGCGCTCCAGCAGTTCCTTCCACAGGAAGGTGGAGGCGATGCCCTCGTCCCACGGGATGTAGCCGATGCTGATCTTGCGGCCCTTGCCGGTGTTCTCGGCGCCGGTGGCGGCCGAGGGCGATCCGGAGCCGCCGAAGGTGCCCAGTCCGCCCGCGACGAGCGCGAGGACCACGGCGGCGGTGACGGCGTAGGCGGGCTGGGGACGGTGGTTCCACAGCCGGGCCGTGCCGGTGACGGCGGAGCGGGCGGCGGCCTGCGCCCGGCGGCCGAGCGGGGAGACCTGGCGGCCCAGCGCGCCGGTCATCCGGTCCAGGTACATGGCGAGGATGACGATGGAGACGCCCGCCTCGAAGCCGAGGCCGATGTCGACGTTGCCGATGGCGCGGTAGACGGCGCCGCCGAGTCCGCCGCCGCCGACCATGCCGGCGATGACGACCATGGACAGGCCCAGCATGATGACCTGGTTGACGCCCGCCATGATCGTGGGCAGGGCCAGCGGGAGCTGGACGCGCACGAGGGTGTCGCGCGGGGTGGTGCCGAAGGCCTCGGCGGCTTCGACCAGTTCGGCGTCGACCTGGCGGATGCCGAGCTCGGTCATCCGTACGCCCGGCGGCAGCGAGAAGATGATCGTGGCGATGATGCCGGGTACCACGCCCACGCCGAAGAAGATGATGCCGGGGATCAGGTAGACCATGGCGGGCATGGTCTGCATGAAGTCCAGGACGGGCCGCAGGACGGCGCTGACCCGGTCGGAGCGGGAGGCCCAGATGCCCAGGGGCAGCGCGAACACCAGGGTGACGAGGGTGGCGACGAGGACCAGGGACAGGGTGGACATGGCCTCGTCCCACAGGCCGACCGAGTCCACGAGGGCGAACCCGGCGATGGCGAGCAGGCCGGCGAGCAGACCGCGCAGCCACCAGGCGGCGACGGCGAGGATGCCCGCGAAGAGCAGCGGGGCGGGGGCGGAGAGCACGGCGTCGATGCCGTCGTAGAGGCCGGTGACGAGCGCGCTGATGGCGTCGAAGAGCCACGACAGGTGGCGCTGGAGGAAGTCGACTCCGCTGTCGACCCAGGCGCCCAGGTGCAGGCGGGGCATCAGGCGGCCACCTCCGCGCAGGCGCAGGCCATCGGGGGCCGCTGTTCGTCTCCGATGAGGGCGACGATCCGGTCCCGGCGGACGGAGCCCACGACGGAGCCCTCCTCGTCGGTGACGGCGACCGGGTGCGGGACGCGGGCGCTGACCGCGCACAGGTCGGCGAGCGGGGTGTCGGCGCTGACGGTCGGGCAGGAGCAGTCGTCCACACCGTCGGGGGCCTCGTCCATGACGGCGTCGGCGGTGAGCACGCGCGAGCGGTCGACGTCCTGCACGAAGGAGGCGACGTAGTCGTCGGCGGGACGGGTGAGGATGTCCTCGGCCGTGCCCTGCTGGACGATGCGGCCGTCGCGCATGACGGCGATGGAGTCGCCGAGTCTCATGGCTTCGTTGAGGTCGTGCGTGATGAAGACGATGGTCTTCTTCAGCGTCCGCTGCAGTTCGAGGAGCTGGTCCTGCATGTCACGGCGGATCAGCGGGTCCAGCGCGCTGAAGGACTCGTCCATCAGGAGCAGGTCGGCGTCGGTGGCCAGGGCGCGGGCGAGGCCGACGCGCTGCTGCATGCCGCCGGACAGCTCGTCGGGCCAGGACTTCTCCCAGCCGCCGAGCCCGCACAGCGCCAGCGCCTCGGCGGCGCGCCGTTCGCGCTCGGCCCGGGGGACGCCCTGGACCTCCAGACCGTAGGCGGCGTTCGCCAGCACGTCGCGGTGGGGGAAGAGCGCGAAGTGCTGGAACACCATGGAGATCCTGGTGGAGCGTACGTGGCGCAGTGCCCGCGCGCCGAGCGCGGTGAGGTCCTCGCCGTCGAAGAGGATGCGGCCCGCCGTGGGCTCCAGCAGACCGTTGAGCATCCGCAGGAGGGTGGACTTCCCGGAGCCGGAGAGCCCCATGACGACGAAGATCTCGCCGGGCTCGACGCGGAAGGAGGCGTCGATGACGGCCGCCGTCGTGCCGTCGGCGCGCAGCTCGTCGCGGTCGGCGCCGCGTTCGAGGGCCCGGACGGCGGCCGTCCTGTCGCCGGGTCGCCTTGCGAACACCTTGTAGACGTGTTCGGCCTGGAGCGTGGACACATGCACCTCGTGGGTCGTACCGGGTCCGGCGCGCCGCTGGCGGCGACGGCCGGGGAGCGGGGCGGGATCGGCCCGCGCGGTCCACGCCCGCGGCCCGATCGGCCGGAGTGCGTGGTTCCGCTCCAGCGGCGCGTTTGCCCCGGCCCGGTCCCGGCAAACGGCCGGGTGACGCAGCTCACGGTGTGCGGCACGGATCCGGTCGGGCGGCACGGCTCCGGTCAGGCGGCACGGCTCTGGTCAGGCGGTGCGGCCCGGCACGGGGTCGGGGCCGGGGTCGGCCAGCATCGAGGCCCGCAGGTGGGCGAGCAGCCGGGTCAGGAGACGGGAGACCTGCATCTGGGAGATCCCGAGTTCGGCGCCGATCTGGGCCTGGGTCAGCTCCTCGCCGAAGCGCATCCGCAGCATGGCGCGTTCGCGGTCGCTGAGCTGTTCCAGCAGCGGGGCCAGGGTCTGGATGTCCTCGACGAGCTCCATGGCCGGCTCCTCCTCGCCCATCACGTCGGCGAGGGTGTGGCCTTCGGCGGGGCCGTCGCCGTGCTCGCTCTGCGGGGCGTCGAGGGAGCCGCTGGTGTGGCCGTTCGCGGCGACCAGTCCCTCTATGACCTGCTCGTCGGTGAGGTCGAGGTGCGCGGCGAGGTCGGCGACGGTCGGCGAGCGGTCGAGCTTGACGGTCAGCTCCTCCTTCGCCTTGGCGATGTCGATGCGCAGCTCCTGGAGCCGGCGCGGGACGCGGACCGCCCAGGTGGTGTCGCGGAAGTGGCGCTTGATCTCACCTGTGATGTACGGCATGGCGAGGGTGGAGAACTCGTTCTCGCGGTCCGGGTCGAACCGGTCGATGGCCTTGATGAGGCCGATGGTGCCGACTTGGACGATGTCCTCGATGTCGCCGTTCTCACCCCGGCCGCGGAAGCGGCGCACGGCGTACTGGACGAGTGAGGCGTTCATCTCGATGAGCGTGTTGCGGACGTACTGGTACTCCGGGGTGCCCTCTTCGAGGGTGCGCAGGCGTCGGAAGAAGACCTTGGAGAGCTCGCGGGCGTCGGCCGGGGCCATCTCGCGGGGTTCGTCGATCCGGGGCAGGCCCGCGGCGCGGGCGGCCTCGGCGGTGCGGCGAGGGCTCGGGGGCGCGGCGACTTCGGCGGTACGGGTGCCGGGGACGGCGCTGGAAGTGGTGCTGGCGGAAACCGGCATTGGGTTCGCTCCTTGGGCTGGTCGGCTTGCGGCGCGGGACCTTGACTGCCGTAGATGCTGGCCCTCTTCTTCTCGTACGTCAAGAATTACCGGAAACCCGTTTCGCGTCTTGCGTGACATGAATCATGTACCGCATGATGACCGCATGGGGAGCATGACGCGTCGACAGAACTGGACATTCCTGACAAATCACGCCCGCGTCCTGGTGACCATCGCCCGGGATCCGGCCGTGCGTTTGCGGGATGTGGCCGTGACGTGCGCGCTCACCGAGCGCACCGTGCAGACGATCGTCGCCGACCTGGAATCCGACGGGTACCTCCAGCGGGTGCGTGACGGACGTCGCAACCGGTACGAGATCTCGGCGGGTGCCGTGTTCCGCCATCCCGCCGAGGCCGGAGTCCAGGTGGCCGGCCTCCTCGCCCTCCTCACCGGCGCCCCCGCCGCGTCCCGGGACCGCGTCCCGGACCCGGAGCCGGACGTCCCGGTCGCGCTCGTCCCGGCGGCCGACACCTACGGCGACACCGCGTCCCCGGAGACGGACGGCCTCGTAGCGGCCGAACCCGTGGCGTCCCCGCTCCCGACGGCCTGAGCACCCGACGGACTGAGCACCCGACGGACTGAGCACCCGAGCGAGCGAACGGCTCAGCCCGAACCCGACCCGACGCCCGGGCCGTCATGCCGAGTGCGCCACCCCCACACCGTGTGTCCCACAAGAACCATGGCGGCGAGGACGGCAAGCACACGAATCGCGCTCCAGGTGGATCCGGCGCCGGGTCCTGCGCTCGCAACCTCCACATCCAGCCGCACAGTCGTCTCAAAATAGGCGATCAGCGGAACGAGCAGACGGAACGGAAGGCCGGCGACACCGGGGATCCGCGCCAGGTTTCCGAACAGTCCCAGGGGGGCGCCGAAAAGGAAAGCGAGCGTTCCCCAGAAGAAGATCTGCGACCAGGAGTCCCCGCCGCTCGGTGCGACCGTGCCGTCCACCCCGATCGGTTTCACCGGACTCAAAGCCTTGAGCGCGTAGTAGACGGCCACACCGATGGCCAGCCCCAGGAAGGCGAGCAAGGCCGACTCGGCCTTCGATTGACGGAAACAGCCGACCAGGAAGGCGAAACACGCCCACGACCAGCCACCGGAGAACACGAGGCTCACCGCATGGAAAAGAGCGGTGTCCGAGTTGCCCGCGAGAGCACCAAATGCACCAATCGCCACGCCTGACCCAGAAATTAGCAGTATGGGTGTGATACGGGCGCGCGAAAGCATCACTTCACATTTCCTCGTCTTGCGGATGTCCGCCGAAGGGGAGATGGCGAGCGCCGCGTTCCTGTGCAGATGTCCAGGGCACTCGCCACCTTAGGTCCGGTGTTCGGCAGCTGTTCTTCCGGTGGCCGATTTCCGAACCTCGCTCACCAACACCGGCGGGCCCGGGGCCGGCCCTTTCGGCCCTTCCGGGGAGGCCTAACTGACACGGAAGCCGATGGCCTCCGGACGGCGGTGGAACGTGAGCCGGTCCCAGGTCGGGAAGGCCAGGTCGGTGACGGCGATCAGCCGGCCGGAGGCGTCATGGAGCAGGCGGCGTACGGACAGACCGCAGGCGGCGGCCGGAGCCTCGGGCCGGATGGTGCGCGTCATCGTGATGGTCTCGGCGGTCCGGCCCCGGACGGCGGCCCGCTCCAGCCAGCGGTGCAACGGCCGCAGGTCCTCGTCGCGGGCGGCGGCCGACCGGTCGAGGTAGGGCGCCAGTTCCGGGGTCCGGGCGGCGGTGCGCGGGCAGATGTACGTCACGGCGTGGCGGAGCGCCTCACCGCCCGGGCCGTGGACGCGCCGGTGGTGGACCAGGGTGCGCGCACCGCCGCTCATGCCGAGGAGCGCGGCGAGCGGGGGCGGCACGGTGACCAGGGTGAGCCGGGTCACGGTGCACCCGGTCCGCGCGCCCGCTCCGGCCGCGTGCGGGGCCGGACCACTCGGGTTCCCGGTCGGGTGCGGGCGGCTCCCCGGGGCGGCCGGTGCGAGCGGCGGCGGCGATGCGGCGGCCGGTACGGCTGATGCGAGTGATGCGACTGATGCGGCCGGAGCGGCCTGGCTCCCGGCTGCCCGGGTGCCCCGGCGGCCGGTGACGATCAGCCCGTCGGCCCGCAGCTCCTGGAGCGCGGCGCGGACGGTCTGGCGGTTGACCCCGTACCGGGTGGCGAGGCTGCGCTCGGACGGCAGCCGGCCGCCGGAGTGGTGGGCGCAGCGGTCGAGTTCGGCCCGCAACTCTGCGGCGATCCACTGGTACTTGGGCATGGCGGCCGGGGCGCCGCCCCGCGACGGGGAGGGCATGGCTTCTCCTCTGACGGGTGGTCAAGGACTGCGCGGTCTGCCGGCCCAACCTAGCATTGGTCTATACCTTTCGGTACGTCGGTTGCCCCGGCCTGGACCACCTTGGCCAGATCCCGCTCCCGGACGCCTCGGCCCCTACCCCCGCAGCGGGTTGGGCAGCGGCAGGTAGCGGGCGTCGGCGCCGTCCGCACGGGTCCACCGCAGCAGCAGGTTCGTCTTGGCCGGGAGCGCGGGGGCGGTCAGGAGGTCCGCGATCTCCGGGAGGCCGTGCGCGGCGTCGAAGCGCCGCAGCTCCTCCGCGACGGCCGGCCACAGCTCCGCGGCCCGCTCCGGCCGGTGCTCGGCCAGCGTCGCCGCCACCTCCGCCAGGTGGTTGACGACCAGGCAGTACACGAGCCGCTCCCAGGCCGCCCCGCGCGGCATGTCCGGGGGGAGTTTCACCCCCTCCGCGTCGCGGAAGAGGGCCTGTACCGGCAGGCCGTCGGCGTCGACCGCGACGAGGCAGTTCTGCAGATGGGCCTCCAGCACGATCCCGTGCCGGGCGAACAGGTACAGCACCGGAGGCACGACGTGCCGCAGGTACGCCCGCCACCAGCGCACGGGGTCTTCCGCCGCCGCGAGGGGACTTCCCGGGAAGTCCTCGGCGAGCGCGGCGGCCAGCAGCGGGGTCGCTCCCTCGGCCACCCGGGTCCGCAGGCCGTCGCGCACCAGCACGGCGAGCTCCTCGAAGGCGAAGGCCGCGGTGCGGTACCCGCGGTCGGCGAGCCAGACCGCTCCGGATCCCGTACGCCCGCGCAGATCGGCGAAAGCGGCCTCGACGGCGGCATCGGTCCGGCGCAGTTTCAGCAGATCGTGGCGCCACAGCCGGCGCACGTCGTTGGTGATCCGCACGTCGAGGCTGAACTTCACGAACAGGTCGGCGTCCGGACCGGGGGCGTGCACGGTGCGGATCGAGGCGGTGGGCCACACCGGCAGCCGGGTCGGGCCGAGCCGCAGCAGCCGGCCGTCGGCGAAGGCCTCGCACACCCCGGGCCGTCCGGCGAGCAGTTCGAGCTGCCAGGGGTGGGCGGGCAGGGCCCGGTACCCGGCGGGCGGGCGCGGGCCGTCGAGGATCCCGGCCAGCGCGTCGACCGCGTCGGCGGCGGCCTGGCCGCCCTCCCCGGCCACCTGGTCCTCGCGCAGGCCCAGCATGACGAGCGGGAAGCGGGCGTGGGCCTCCGGGGCGTAGGGGAGCCAGCTCGCGGCGGGCGCGCCGCCGCGGGCCTTGGGGGCGGGATGGTGCGGATGCCCCATGACCAGGGCCTGCTCGGACCGCAGGTACGGATCCTCCGGGGCCTCGGCGGCGGCCCGCGCGGCCAGCAGCGCGGCGACCGCGGCCCGGCTGTCGGCGATCTCGGAAGGCAGCTCGTCGTTGGAGACGCCGGTGTACTGGCGCAGCTCGTCGGAGGTGAGCTTGACCAGCTCCGCATGGCTGAGCGGATGCCAGCCGCCCGCCGTGCGCAGGGCCGGGTCGGAGGGCCGGCGTCCGCCGCCCACCCTCAGGAGCCGGCCGCTTGCGCGCAGCCGGTGGACGCCCGCGCCCTCGGCGTCGGCCACCTCCCGGAGCAGGCAGTTCAGGAGCGGGGCGGCCGCGCAGGCGTCGGCGGCGGTGTTGAGGTCCACTGGTTCCATTCGGTCCATCCGGTGCGCCGGGGTTCCACGGAGGAGAACCGTCGGCCGTGATCTTCAGTATCCGTGATGATGAAGTGATCACCCGGTAAGGCGATACGAAAGGAACGGGACCCTGGACCGCAGCGCGCACGTCCCCGACCCCGATCACACCACCGCGGCCCCGGCCGCCACCGGCACCCCGGCGAGCACGGCCGCCAGCGGGGCCGAGGAGGCGGTCCGCACCGCGCTGGCCGGCGTACGGTCCTCGCTCGGAGCGGCGTACGAGGCCTCCCTGGACGGCGCGCGGTCGGCCGTGCTCACCCGGCTGTGGCGGGCGCTGGCCTTCGAACCACTGCCGTGGGTGGCGCGCCGGGAGCGCGGGCCGGACTCGCTCACGCTGCTGCTGGCCGGGGGCGGGCGGCTGGAGGGCCCGCCGGCGGACCCGTACGCCACCGGCGACCTCGTCACCGAGCTGCGGCACGACGGGCGGACCCACCGGCGGGCCGCGGGGCTGGTGGAAGCGCTCGGAGTGCCGCACGGGGCCGCCTTCGCCGCCGAGCTGGACGACAGCACCGCCTCCCTCGCCCTGTCCCGGGCCGGACGGCCGCGAGGTCCCGGCGCGGAGCCTCGCACCGGCTGGGAGTGGGAGCAGACGGTGGTCGACGGACATCCCTACCACCCCAACTGCCGCTCCCGTCCCGGGTTCTCGGTGGCCGAACAGCTGGCGTACGCCCCGGAGCACCGGCCGCTGGTCGAGCTCGGGCTGGTTCCCGTACCGGTCCGGGAGTGCCTGGTCACCGGGGACTGGCCGGACCACCTGCGCGACGGGGACCGGATCCTGGTGCCGGTGCACCCCTGGCAGGCGGAGCACGTCCTGAAGGGCGAGGAGGTGCGGGCGGGCGCTCTCGCGGCACATCCGCTGATGGCGCTGCGCACGCTGGCCCCGGCGGCGGGCGGCCCCCACGTGAAGACGGCCCTGAGCACCCGGCTGACCTCCTCCGTCCGGGACATCTCGGGGTACTCCGTCGAGACGGCGGCCGTGGTGTCCGCCTTCGCGCACGCCCTGACGGAACGGCTCGACGGCCGCCTGCACATCACCCGGACCCTCGGCGCGGCCACCGCGCACAGCCCGGACCTGGCGGCGGTGCTCCGTGAGGCCCCGGAGGCGTACGCGGGGCCCGGCGAGCGGGTGGTGCCGGTGGCGGCGCTGGCCGGCACGGAGCTGTCCCGTTCCGCCGCCTGGCAGGCCGAGTTCGCCCGCCTCGCGGTGTCGGTGTGCCTGAAGGTGCTCGACCTCGGGGTGGCCCTGGAGGCCCACGGCCAGAACCTGCTGCTGGTCATGGGTCCCGACGGGGCACCGCGACGGCTCGTCTACCGCGACCTCGCCGACATCCGGATCAGCCCGGCCCGGCTGGCCCGGCACGGGCTGGCGGTGCCCCCGCTGTCGGGCCGGCTCGTCACGGACGACGAGACGGTGTTGCGGCGCAAACTGTTCGGCTCCCTGGCGGCCGGGGCCCTCGCCGCCACGGCGGGTTCGTCGGGCGTTCTCGGCGAGGCACTGGCCGGGGCCCTGGACGGCCTGCCGCCCACCGCCGACTCGGAACTGCTGAGGAGCCGGCCGCTGCCCGTGAAGGCGCTGACCCTGATGCGGCTGAGTCCGGGGGTGGCGGGCGACCAGTGGGCGGAGCTCCCGAATCCGCTGGCCGGCGGCTGACGCGCGGCCGACGGGCGGGGGAACAGGTCCGGTCGACGGCCCGTCGACGGCTTCCGGGGGGTGAGACCCGCCCCCGGGCGGGCTACTGTTCAGGGGCATGACCGAGAGCTCGCGCCTGAGTGCCGTTCGGGCGTCCTACGACGCCGTCGCCGTCGACCACGCCCGGCTGTTGACCGGCGTCCTGGAGGCCGCTCCCCTGGACCGGGCCATGCTGGGCGCCTTCGCCGAGTGCGTACGCGGTGGGGGCGGCGGGGCCGTCGCGGACCTCGGCTGCGGGCCGGGAGGGATCACGGCGTACCTGAACGGTCTCGGCGTACGGGCGTTCGGCGTCGACCTGTCCCCCGCGATGGTGGCGGTGGCCCGGCGCAGTTATCCGGGGCTGCGGTTCGAGGTGGGCCGGATGGCATCGCTGGACGTCGCGGACGGGGTCCTGGGCGGGGTACTGGCCTGGCACTCCACCACGCACACCCCGCCCGGGGAGCTTCCCGCCGTCTTCACGGAGTTCGCCCGGGTACTGGCTCCGGGCGGGTACGCCCTGCTCGCGTTCGAGGCGGGGGACGGGCGGCGGCTGCTGGACCACGCCTACGGCCATCCGGTCGACCTCGACGTGTACGGGACCCCGCCCGGCCTGGTCGCCGAGCGGCTGGCGGGTGTGGGGCTGGCGGAGGTGGCCCGCCTGGTGCGCGAACCGGGCACGGACGAGACCGGCCCCCACGGCTTCGTCCTGGCCCGCAAACCCCCTGCTGCCTGACCCGCCTGACCCGCCGGGTCCGGGGGGCCACCGGGTCTGCCTGATCCGCCTGATCCGCCTGACCCACCGGTCCACCGGGTCCGGCGAGGCCGCGGCCGCGGCCGGCCACGCCGTGGTCCGCACCGCGGGGAGCCCGGACCGGGCAGGCAGGCAGTCCCGGGGCCCGGGCGGGCCCGGCTCCGTGGACCCGGGTCGCTTCGGGTCCGGGCCGCCCGGCACGGGCGCTCGAAACGTAATCTGTTCGGCTGACAACACGATTTCGGCGGGCCCGCCTTCGCCCCGATCGAGCCGGGCAGTGGGAGGAAGGAGGAATGAGCCTCCCACGCCGCCGGGTCCTCGCGGGCACCGCCGCCGCCGTCCTGGCCTCCGTGGGCGCGGCCGCCCGGTCCCCGCGGGGCAGCGCCGACTTCGGTGCGCTCGCCCGCGCGCTGGACGGGCGGGTGGTCCTGCCCGGCGACGCGGACTACGCCGAGGCCCGACAGCTGTTCCAGCCCCGCTTCGACTCCGTCTCCCCCGGCGCCGTCGCCTACCCGGCGCACGCCGGGGACGTCGCCGTCTGCCTGGACTTCGCCCGCCGCTCGGGCGCCCCGGTCGTGCCGCGCGGCGGCGGCCACAGCTACGCGGGCTGGTCCACCGTGGCCGCCGGTCTGGTGGTCGACGTGGGGGCGATGGCCGGCGTGTCGGTCGAGGGGGGCGAGGTACGGGTCGGCGCGGGCGCCCGGATCGCCGGTCTGCACGCGGCCCTCGCCGCGGACGGTCTGGGCGTTCCGGCCGGGCTGTGTCCCTCCGTCGGCATCGCGGGGCTCACCCTCGGCGGTGGCCTGGGCCTCTCCTCGCGGGCCTACGGAGCCACCTGCGACCGGCTCTCCGGCGCCCGGGTGGTCACCCCGGACGGGGTGGTGCGGGAGGTCGGGCCGGGTGGGGACCCCGATCTGTACTGGGCGCTGCGCGGGGGCGGCGGCAACTTCGGGGTGGTCACCGAGTTCCGGCTGCGCACCCATCCGGTCGCCGACGCCGCCTTCGCCGAGCTGCACTGGGCGGCCTCCGACTCCCCGGCGGTGCTGCGCGGCTGGCAGCGCTGGCTGGGCGGGCTGCCGGACCCGTTCTGGAGCCAGGTGGAGTTCACGGTGGAGTCGGGGACCGGAGCCGCCGCGGTGCCCGCCGTCCGGGTCGTGTGCCTCGACGGGCGCGGGGAGCTGGAGCGGCAACTGACGCGGCTCACGGACCTGGTGGGGCGGGAGCCCCGGGACAGCTGGACCGTCGTACGCAGCTACGCGGACACCGTGCGGGCCATGGCGGGCTGCGCCGACCCGGCCCCCGACCGGTGCCGGCTCCCGGGCCGGCTGCCCGGCCGGGACCCGCAGGGGCGGCTGGGGCGGGACTCGTACGCCGCCCGCTCCGACTTCTGGGGCCCGTCCGGGCTGGCGGAGCCGGCGGTCACGGCGGTGCTGGCGGCCGTCCGGCAGTACGCGGGGCAGGCGCCGCGCGGCGGGCTCGGGGTCGTCCAGTTCGACGGGGTGTGCGGCGGGGCCCTGAACCGGGTCGCCGCCGCCGACACCGCCTTCGTCCACCGCGGCAGTGCCTTCCTGGCCCAGTACCTCGTCTACTGGCCGCAGTCCGCTCCGGCCGCCGAGGTGGCCCGCCACCGGGCCTGGCTGGACGGGCTCTGGCAGGACCTGCGCCCGTGGGCGGGCGGCGCCGCGTACCAGAACTACGCCGACCCGAAGCTCGCCGGCTGGCGCGAGGCCTACTACGGCTCCAACCTCCCCCGGCTGGAGGAGGTCCGGCGGGCCTACGACCCCGACCGGCTGTTCCGATTTCCGCAGGCCCTCTAGTGCCGCGGCCGGAAGCGTCCGCCGGGGCGCGGCGTCCGGTGCGGTGCGGCACGGGGCGGGAGGGCCGCGGCTCGTACCGGACGTATTCGCGCGGTCCGACAACGCGGTGCGGTGCCGTTCCGGGCGCCGCGCCCCGGTGAACCCGCCGGTCACAGCACCAGGTCATCCGGGCCGTCCCGGCCCACACCCTCAGGAGCGAGACATGCGACGTACGTTGACGCTGGCGGCGGCCACGGCCGCCGCCGCACTGCTGTTGCCCGGCGGGCCGCTGCCCGTCGCGGAGACGGGCAGTGCGCGGGCGGCCCAGAGCCGTTGGACCGCGCGCGAGGCCGCCGCCTTCTGGACGCCGGAGCGGATGGCCGCGGCCCTGCCGGTTCCGGACCCCGTCCCGGTACCCGTCGCCGACGGCGTTCCGGCGCCTGTTCC
>NZ_JBFRER010000168.1:0-12443 GCF_052114405.1 Streptomyces sp. M-16
TCACCCGGCTCGCGGCCCTCGGCGCCGAGCAGCTCGCCGCGCCCGCCGCCGACCCCGCCGCCGCGGCGGCCACCCTCCGCGAGGCCCTCTCGCTCTGGCGCGGCCCCGCCCTCGCCGACCTCCCCGAGCCCGCCCGCACCTCCCTCGCCGCCGCCACCGAGGCCCGCCGCACCCGCGCCGCGCGCGACCGCGTCGAGGCGGACCTGCACAGCGGCGCCACCGCACCGGCCGCACTCCTGCCGGAGATCGAGGCGCTGATCCACGAGCATCCGTACGACGAAGAACTGCGCGCCCAGCAGCTGCGCGCACTCCGCGCCGCCGGACGCCCCGCCGACGCGCTCGCCGCGTACGAGCGCACTCGACGCGACCTCGCCGAAGGCCTCGGCACCGACCCCGGCCCGCGGCTCCGCGCCCTGCACGCGGAGCTGCTCCAGGCCCCACCGCCCCCGCCCCCGCAGCCCCGCGGCAACCTCCGCCCCCGCCTGACCTCCTTCGTCGGCCGCGAGCCCGAACTCGCCGCGCTCGCCGGCGACCTCGCCCGCTTCCGGCTCGTCACCCTCACCGGCCCCGGCGGCTCCGGAAAGACCCGGCTCGCCGAGCACGCCGCCGCCGACCAGCCGGATTCCGGCTGGCTCGTCGAACTCGCCCGGCTCGACCACCCCGCCGCCGTACCCGGCGCCGTCCTCAGCGCCCTCGGCCTGCGCGAGAGCAGCCTCGTCGCCCGCGAGAAGGCCACCACCGCCGACCCCACCGACCTCCTCGTCGAGCACTGCGCGCACCGCAGCCTGCTCCTCGTCCTCGACAACTGCGAGCACGTCATCGGCGCCGCCGCCGAACTCGCCGAACGCCTCCTCACCCACTGCCCCGGCGTCCGCATCCTCGCCACCAGCCGCGAACCCCTCGGCGTGCCGGGCGAGTTCCTGCGTCCCCTCGAACCCCTGCCGCCCGCCCCCGCGCACCGGCTCTTCGCCGAGCGCGCCGCCGCCGCCCGCCCCGGCTTCACCCCCGCCGACGATCCCGCCGCCGTCGCCGAGATCTGCGCCCGCCTCGACGGCCTGCCGCTGGCCATCGAACTGGCCGCCGCGCGGCTGCGGCTGCTCACCCCGCGCCAGATCGCCGACCGGCTCGACGACCGCTTCCGCCTCCTCACCGGCGGAGCCCGCACCCTGCTGCCCCGCCAGCAGACCCTGCGCGCGGTCGTCGACTGGTCCTGGGACCTCCTCGACGCCTCCGAACGGGCGGTCCTCGCCCGCCTGTCGGTCTTCGCCGGCGGCTGCGACCTGGCCGCCGCCGAAGCCGTCTGCGCCGAGCCGGGCGACGACGACGGCGACGACGACGGCGACGGAAACGGCGACGGAAACGGCGACGGAAACGGCGACGGCCACGGCACCCTCGACGTCGCCGACGTCCTCGGCTCACTCGTCGACAAGTCCCTCGTCCTCGCCGAACCCGACGAGGACGAGACCGCGCCCGGCATGCGCTACCGCATGCTGGAGACCATCCACGAGTACGCCGCCGAGCGCGCCGCCGCCGACCCGGCCGCCCTGCGCGCCACCGCCCAACGCCACGCCGCGCACTACCTCGCCTTCGCCGAGCACGCCGAACCCCTGATCCGCTCCGCGGTCCAGCTCCCCTGGATCCGGCGCGTCGAGACCGAGCTCGACAACCTCCGCTCCGCGCTCGACACCACCCTCGACACCACCCTCGACACCGCCACCCCGCAGGCCCCGGACGCCACGGAGGCCGCCCAGCGCATCGCGCTCTCCCTGGGCTGGTTCTGGTGGCTGCGCGACTACCGCGTCGAGGGCGTCGAATGGATCGGCCGGATCCTCGACCGCACCCCCGAGGATCCGCCCGAGAGCTCGCCCGCGTACTGGAACTGCATGCGCCTGCGGATCCTCCACATGTTCCTGCTGGCCGAGAGCAACCGGGGCGACCACTTCCACACCCCCGAGTACCGTGCCCTCGCCACCCGCATGCGGGAGGCCTTCCGCCGGGAGTCGCCCGAGTCCACCCGCTTCCCGGGGATGCTCTGGCCCGCGCTGGGCTTCCTCACCGGCCAGACCCCCGACTTCCTGTCCGACCTCGACCGGGGCGTCGCCAACGCGCGTCGCCATGCCGGGGACTGGGAACTCGGCGTCATCCTCATGCTCCGCGCGCACACCGCCATCGACACGACCGGCGGCCTGCCCACCGTGGACGCCGACCTCGCCGAGCTCCGCCGGATCGCCTCCCGGGTCGGCGACCGCTGGACCCGCGCCCAAGTCGCCAGTGCCGCCGGGGAACTGGCCCTCTCGCGCGGCCGGTTCGACGACGCCCGCGCCGAGTACGAGGAGTGCCTGCGCCTGGCCCGCGAGGTCGGTGCCCACACCGAGGCCCCCTTCGCCATCGCCCGCATCGCGGAAGCCGCCTACAGCGGCGGCGACCTCGACGGCGCCGAGCGCCTCCTGGCCGAGGCCGAGCAGGAGGCCGAACGGCAGGGCGGCGTGTACGACGTCGCCGCCTTCGCCCGGCTCCTCGCCGCGATGTTCGCCCTCCAGCGCGGCGACACCGCCCGGGCCCGCGCCGAATGGCAGGGCGCCCGCACCGCGGCGGACGGCCTCACGGGACCCCCGCAGTTCGCGGCCGGGCTGGACACCGTCGAGGCCGTCCTCCTCGCCCGCGAACAGGGCCCGGAAGCCGGCCTCGCCACGGCCGCCCGGGGCCTCGCCGACGCGGTCGAGGCCCGTTGCGCGGAGCGGTTCCTGGCCGCCCTCGCCGAGACCGCCGCCCTGCTGCTGGCGGACACCGACCGTCCGGCCGAGAGCGTACGGGTCCTCGCGGCGGCCACCGCCTGGCGCGCGGGCCACCCCCGTACGGTCCCCGAGGAGGCCGCCCTGGAGGGCCTCCCGGCCCGCATCCGCGCCCTGCTCGGGGCGGCCGGTCAGGCCGCAGCGGAAGCGGAGGGCGGGACCCTCAGCCCCGCCGATGTGGCCGCCCTGCTCGCCGCCCCCACCGCGCTCAGCGGCAGCTGATCACCGAGTCCGCCCAGCTCGCCAGCGTCGGCAGGCGCTCCTGCCCGGCCTGCTCCACCACCAGCCGCAGCGTCTCGTGCCCGGCCAGGGACACCTGGACGTCCGCCGGGGCGTCGCCGTAACCGAGCGCCCCCGAACGCCACAGCCGCTGCCCGTCGCCGTAGACGGAGAACCGCAGCTTCCCGTCGGTCGGCAGCGACAGGCCGTCCACCCCGGCGCGCGCCGAGAAGCCGGTGCACTGCCGGTTGAGGGCGATCTCCACCGAGGAGCGGGAGTTCACCGTGACGCCCTGCCCGAACCGCCGGCCGCCCACCTCCAGCCCCCACCGCTGCCACACCCAGCTGCTGCGCCAGGTCTCCACCTCCGGCCCGGTGTGCTGCCCGAACGCGGAGTGCCCGAGCCGCGCCAGCTGGAATTCCCGGGCCGCCGGGGGCTTCGGCGAAGGCTTGACGGGTGACGGCGTGGGCGTCGGGGTCCGAGACGGCTTCGGCTCCGGCGCGGGCGAGGCCGACGGCGGCTTCGACGCCGGGGCCGGGGCCGGGGCCGAGGGCGTCGGCGGCCCCGACACGGGAGCCGAAGGTTCCGGAGAGCGCCGCTGCGGTACGGGTCCCGGCGCGGCCGGCGACGGAGCCCCCGGCGCACCGCTCTCCGGAGCCGCGGACGCGGGCGGCTTCGGCACGGCCGGAGCCACCACCCCGGGTGCGGGCTTCGCCGCGGCCTGYGGCTCGGGCTCGTCCCCGGCGAGGGCGAACACCACCCCGGCCGCCGCAGCGACCGCCAACCCGGCGGCCATGGCGGCTTTGGCGGGCAGTCCGAGCCCCTCGGCGACAGCGGCACCCCCGGTCCCCGCCCCGGCACCCCCGGTGCCTCCGGCCGCCCCTGCCCCGGCCGTACCCGCGGCACCGGCCCCCGCGGAGGAACCGCCCGCGGCGGCGGCAGCGGCTCCCGCCCCACCGGCCGCGACGGCCCCACCCGCCACGACCCCGGCCGCCTTGGCGGCGTACCCGGCGGCGAACCACCCGATGACCGCGACCGGCAGCAGCGCGGGAATCCCCGTGTTGACGTCCTTCAGCTCCCCGGCGGCGAGCCGGCACTTCGCACACTCCTCCAAGTGCTTGCGCAGCCCCCGCTCCGCCCGCATCCGCAACCCGCCCCGGGCATAGGCTCCCAGCCGGTCCGCGTACCGCGCGCAGTCGCCGCCCTCGCTGAGCGCGGAACTCACGTGCGCCTGGAGGTAGGCCTGCTTGAGGCCCTCCCGGGCCCGGCTGGCCAGCACCGCCGTCGCGTTGGCGCTCAGCCCGAACAGCGGGGCGATCGCACTCGGCGAGGCCTCCTCGACCGTGGTGTGCCACAACACGGCCTGCCACCGCTCGGGCAGGCTCCGGAAGGCCTGCATGGCGAGCGACCGCTCGGCCTCGTGCATCGCCCGGACGTCCGCGCCCAGTTCCAGGCCGTCCCCACCGGACAGCCCGCCCAGCCCGCCGGTGCCCTCGGTACCGGCCGCGGCCTGCTCCGCGAACAGTGCGAAGTCCTCGACCAGCTGCTCCCGCCGGGCGGTCTTCCCCCAGGCCGCGGCGACCCGCCGCACGGTGGTGAGCAGGTACGCCCGCACCGACTGGTCCGGCCCGGCACCACCCCGCACCGCCTGGAGCGTCCGCGCGAACACCTCGGCGGTCAGGTCGTCGGCGGTGTGCCCGTCCCGGCAACAGGTGCGTGCGTAGCGGCGTACGGCCTCGGAGTGCCGGCGGAACAGCTCCTCGTACGCGCCGTCGTCACCGCCGCGCATCCGGGCGATCAAGTCGGCGTCGGACGGCGGCAGATCGGCGCCACCCGGCCGCGGAGCGGCGTGCCGTCCACCGGGTTCGCGCTGGGCCGGCACCTGCCGCGGGGGCAGGCTCCCCGGCCCGGCCTCCCCGCCGGAACCCCCGGGGGACTCGTCCCGCCCGTCAACGCTCATCGAGGAAGCCCCCGCACGACACACTCAGCCCGGTACACCGATCCAGCGTGTCACACGGCGCCGGTGCCCCGGATGACTCTGCGCGGCATCCACCCGTCCGGGCACGTTCCGGCGACTCGATGACACCACCGAAACGGTCCTCACCCGTTCGAGCGACTGCCGCCCCGCGGGTGCCCGTTGACGAACCGACCGGAAGCAACGCGCCCGCCCGCCGGGCCCGGCCCTCCCCGAAAGCCCCCGAACCACCGCGCCCCGAGCCGTCCCCGGACCACTCCGCCGGGGCCCGCCGTCACCCACCCCGCCACACCCCGCCACACCCCGGCGGAACCGAGGACCGGCAGAACCCGACGGCACTCCCGCACGGCACTCCTGTACGGCGCCCCCGCATGGGAGCCCCCGCAGGAGCCCCCGCACGGCACCGCCCGGGCAGTCCTCCCGGCCGGTCCGTGCAGGCGGCCCTGCCCTCCCGGACGGGACCACCGGCACGGTTCACACCGGCTCAGACCACCGGCGCGGCTCGCAACGACTCAGGCCACCCCGGGCACGGCTCAGGTCACCGGCACGGCTCACACCGTCCGGGACCGCAGCCCTTCGAGCAGGATGTCCAGCAGCCGGGCCGAAGCCGCGGCCTGATGTGCCGGGTCCGGCAGCGCGGGAGCGGCGGTCGCTATCACCAGCAGCACATCGGCCACCGTGACGTCGGCCCGCAGCTCGCCGGCCTCCCGGGCCCGGTCCACGAGCCGCCCGACGACCTCCAGCAGCGCACCCGCCCCGGAGTCCTCCGCCGGCTCGTCCTCGACGGAGCTCCGCGAGCCCACGACCCGCAGGTCCGGCACCCCGCCCGCGACGGCCTGCCGCTGCTGCGGCACACGCGCCGCGGCGGCGTCCTCCTCGGACCCGTCCTCATCGGCCGCACCGACGCGCAGGACCTGCGGCGGCAGCAGCCGGCCCGCGCCCGAGGCGACGGAGGTCCGCAGGAAGCGCGACAGCGCCTGCCAGGGCTCCTCCTCCTGGCCGAGGGCGGACTTGGCCTGCTCCGTCAGCCGGGCGGTCTCCTCCTCGGCTATCCGCCGGACCAGGACGTCCTTGCTCGGGAACCGCCGGTAGACGGTGCCGACGCCGACCCGCGCGCGCCGCGCCACGTCTTCCATCGGAGCGCCGTAGCCGAGCTCGCCGAACACCTCGCGGGCGGCCCGCAGGACGTGTTCGAGGTTGCGCTGGGCGTCGACGCGCAGGGGCGTGGAACGGCCCACTCCGTGGGTCGTGGCGCCCGCCATCACGCGGCCGCCGCTCTCCGCGGACAGCGCGGTGACAGAGCCATGGAAATCGGAAATATGCATATGTATCCCCCGGTAATCATTTGTCTCCCCCCGGAGACACTCCCCGCCTTCGTGTCGAGGGGGGCCACGGTCATGGGGCCCTGGTCCTACTCCTCGACGAGATACGAACATAGTTGAGCCAGAGTCAATTCAGAAGAGGCAGCCCCGGACGGAGCACCGCCCGATCGGAGCATTCATCCCCACTTTTCCGTCGCAAGTCTCCGGAATCAACCATTCCGTAGCCCCTGACCTGCGAACATTTCCCCCTGTCCGACTCCCGCGGCAGACCCGTCCCGCCACCCTCACCGGTCACACAATGTGCCGGGCCTGTGGACAAACTCCCGGCCACGTTGCGTCATGGGATGGTGAAGGCTGCTAACTCCCGGGGCGACGCACCCGGCACCCCGCCCCCCGCGCGCATCCTCGTGGTCGGAGGCGGATACGTCGGCATGTACACGGCGCTCGGCCTCCAGCGGAAGCTGAGATCCGGCGAAGCCGAGATCACGGTGGTCACACCCGAGCCCTACATGACCTACCAGCCCTTCCTCCCCGAGGCCGCCGCGGGCTCGATCTCCCCCCGCCACGTCGTCGTCCCCCTGCGCCGCGTCCTCGACCGCTGCCGCATCGTCATCGGCGAGGCCCGCCGCATCGACCACGCCAAACGGACCGCCACCGTCACCACCCTCGCCACCGCCGAGGAGGGCACCGGCGACATCGAGATCGAATACGACGAACTCGTCCTCGCCCCCGGCTCCGTCTCCCGCACGCTCCCCATCCCCGGCCTCGCCGACTACGGCATCGGCTTCAAGACCGTGGAAGAGGCCATCGGCCTGCGCAACCACGTCATCGAGCAGATGGACATCGCCTCCTCCACCCGCGACCCCGAGATCCGCTCCGCCGCCCTCACCTTCGTCTTCGTGGGCGGCGGATACGCCGGCGTCGAGGCACTCGGCGAACTGGAGGACATGGCCCGCTACGCGGCCCGGTACTACCACAACGTCAAACCCGAGGACATGAAATGGGTGCTGGTCGAGGCCAGCGACCGGATCCTCCCCGAGGTCGGCCCCGAAATGGGCACCTACACCGTCCGCGAACTGCGCCGCCGCAACATCGACGTACGCCTGGAGACCCGCCTCGACTCCTGCGAGAACCGCGTCGCCGTCCTCAGCGACGGCTCCCGCTTCCCCACCCGCACCATCGTCTGGACCGCGGGCGTCAAACCCCACCCCGTCCTCGCCGCCACCGACCTCCCCAAGAACGACCGCGGCCGCCTCGCCTGCACCGCCTTCCTCACCGTCGAAGGCGTCGAACACGCCTGGGCCGCCGGCGACGCGGCAGCCGTCCCCGACATCACCGCCGCCGAATCCGGCGCCACCTGCGCCCCCAACGCCCAGCACGCCGTCCGCCAGGCCAAACAGCTCGCCGACAACCTCGTCGCCGCCCTGCGCGACGAAGTCCTCACCGAGTACGCCCACAAGTACGTCGGCTCCGTCGCCTCCCTCGGCCTCCACAAGGGCGTCGCCCACGTCTACGGCCGCAAGCTCAAGGGCTACCCCGCCTGGTTCATGCACCGCGCCTACCACCTCAGCCGCGTCCCCACCTTCAACCGCAAGATGCGCGTCCTCGCCGAATGGACCCTCTCGGGCCTCTTCAAGCGGGAGATCGTTTCCCTCGGCTCCCTCGAACACCCCAGGGCAGAATTCGAACTCGCCGCGGGCGGACACCGTCCGCACCTCCCGCCGCCCCCCACCCCCGACCCCCCGCAGGACAGCCAGGGCTGACGTTGTCAGTGCGGTCGGCCACACTGGACGTGTGACCATAGGTGGGCTCACGCCTGCACAGAGTGACCTCCGTCCAGAGACCGACCACGAGCGACACAGCGACCACTTGCGACACCAAGAGGCTTGAACGCAGTGAACTTCACGCGCTGGAGCGCCCGGTTTCCCGGAACGCAGCGCCGCGCCGCCGCCCGGAACGAGCACGCCGCAGCCCAGGCCAAACGGGGTGAAGGCTCCGTCCCGGCAGCCCGCGGCGCGGCCGCCCACCCCGCCCCGCCCCCCGACGGCAGCCCGGCCGACCCCACCGTCCGCGGCACCGGCACGGCACCGCTCCCCGCCGTCCCGGCCCTCGACGAGCTCTCCGTACAGGAGGTCCTGGGCCTGCTCCCGGCCCTCGTGGCCCTCGTCCACGGCCCCGAGCACCGCGTCGCCTACCTCAACGACGCCTACACCGCCGGCTTCGGCCCCCGCACCACCGGCGCCCCGGCCCACGAGGCCCTGCCCGAACTCGGCGACCTCGGCCTGCTCCCGCTCCTCGACCAGGTCCAACGCAGCGGCAAGCCCCGTACGGCCAAGAACCGCACCGCCCCCGGCGGCGGCAGCTCCTACACCGTCACCTGCACCCCCGTGGAGTTCCCCAAGGCCGCCACCGACGGCGAACCCGACCCCCACCACAGCGGGATCCTGGTCCACCTCGCCGACGTCACCGACCACGCCGAGGCCGTCGACCGCCTCCGCGCCAGCGAACGCCGCCAGCGCGAGGCCGCCGTCACCCTCCAGCGCTCCCTGCTCCCCCAGGAACTGGAGCAGCCCGACGACCTCCGCGTCGCCGCCACCTACCAGCCCGGCGGCACCGAAGCGGCCGTCGGCGGCGACTGGTACGACGTCATCACCCTCGGCGCCGGCCGCACCGCCCTCGTCATCGGCGACGTCATGGGCCGCGGCGTGCGCGCCGCGGCCGTCATGGGCCAGCTCCGCACGGCGGTCCGCGCGTACGCCCGCCTCGACCTCCCGCCCCACGAGGTCCTGCAACTCCTCGACGGCCTCGCCGCCGAGATCGACGCCAGCCAGATCGCCACCTGCGTCTACGCCGTCCACGACCCCAACGAAGGCCTCCTCGCCTACGCCTCCGCCGGCCACCTCCCCATCCTCGTCCGCGACGAGGACGGCACCGTCCGCCGCGCCGCCGACCCCACCGGCCCCCCGCTCGGCACCGGCGGCTGGCTCCACAGCTCGGGCACCATCGCGCTGGGCCCCGGCTCCACCGCCGTCCTCTACACCGACGGCCTGGTCGAACGCCGCGGCGAGGACATCGACGAAGGCGTCGCCGCCCTCGAACGCGCCCTCTCCGGCGCCCAGGGCACCCCGGCGATCATCTGCGACCGCCTGATGCGCGCCCTCGGCGTGGACGCGGACCACGACGACGACGTCGCCGTCATGGTCCTCCAGCAGCCCGCCCGCACCGGCGCCGACGCCGAGCTCTTCCACAACGCGGCCCTCGAACTCCTCGGCGGAGTCGAAGCCGCCCCCCGCGCCCGCGCCTTCGCCCAGGGCGTCCTCGCCTCCTGGCGGTTCCCGGCCGAGCTCTGCGACCTCGGCGTCCTCGCCGCGAGCGAGCTCGTCGCGAACTCCCTCCAGCACGGCACCCCGCCCATGCGCCTGCGCCTGCGCCGCACCGACCGACGCCTGATCATCGAGGTCACCGACGGGGACGACCACCTCCCGCGCCGCCGCCGCGCCGAACCGGCCGACGAGACCGGCCGCGGCATCTCGATCATCGCCACCATCGCCTCGTCCTGGGGCACCCGCCGCACCCCGGGCGGCGGCAAGGCCGTCTGGTGCGAGTTCGCCCTCCCCGACAAGTAGCCGCACACGGCGAAGGCCCCGGTCCAAAGGACCGGGGCCTTCCCCATGTCTCCCCACGCACCCGCATACGTACGACTACACGTGCGCGGGCTCCGAAGCGACGACGGTCGCGGGTGCCGCGCCCACCGCCGGCCCGCCCTGCGCCACGACCCGCGACAGCGACGGGTTGTCCTGCACCGGGCTCAGCTGCCTGCCCAGCCGCAGCGCCAGCCAGGCGATGCCCAGCGAGACCGCCACGAACACCCCGATGTAGAGCATCGGGATCCCGGCTCCCAGCGGCACGCCCAGCGGCCCGAGCGCCAGCGCCATCTGCTTCACCAGCGCGAAGGCGGAGTTGTACTGCCCGACCGAACCCTCCGGAGCCAGATCGGCCACCAGCGGCGCCAGCGTCGGCGACAGCATCGCCTCGCCGATCCCGAAGAGGGCGTACGTCGTCACGAACGCGCCCGCGGCCATGACCGCGCTGCCGTGCCCCAGCCCCGAGAACCCGGCGATCACCCAGGCGGCCGTCCAGATCAGCCCGACCAGCGCGATGACCCGCGTCCGACGCCGCTTCTCCACCAGCCGCAGCACCACGAACTGCGCCACGACGATCGCACCGGTGTTGGCGGCGAGCGCGAACCCGAGGGTGGACGGGGTGATTCCCGCGGCCTCGGTCCCGAAGGCGGCCAGACCCGACTCGAACTGTCCGTAGCAGGCGAAGAACAGCACGAAGCCCAGCACGCACAGCTGCACCATCGCCTTGTGCTGCAGCAGCCGCTTCCAGCCGCCGCCCGCCTGGGCCCCGTCCTTCTTCGGCATGGCGTCCTTGAGGCCCGCCACCTGGGGCATCCGCACGGTGGCGATCACCGCGGCCAGCACCAGGAACATCACGGCCTCGATGCCGAAGAGCAGCGTGAAGCTGCCGGGCCGGCTCTCGTCGACGATCTGACCGCCGACGAGACCGCCGATGCCCAGACCCAGGTTCTGCATGAAGAACTGCATGGCGAAGGCCCGCGTCCGGGTGGACGGCGTCGAGCACCACACGATCATCGTGGCCAGCGCCGGCTGCATCACGGCCTGCCCGGCACCCAGCGCCAGCGCCGACAGCAGGATCGGCACGATCCCCGTGGACAGCCCGAGCGACAGCGCGCCCACCGAGGCGGCCACGGCCGCACCCATGACCACGGGCACCGGACCACGTCGGTCGATGACCCGGCCGGTGAAGGGCAGCGCGACGAGAGCACCCAGGGCGAACGCCACGAACGCGCTCGTGGCGGCCATGGAGCCCAGACCTCGCACCTGCGCCACGTAGATGTAGAGGAACGGAACCGTGAAGCCGATGCCGAACGCGGTCAGCGCGTTCCCGGCCTGGATCCGCCGCATCGCAGCGCCCATCACCCTGGTCACTTCTCACCCGCCTTGATAACTGAAGCCTGAAGACTTCATACCTAAAGTTCGACCCTTAACTCTACACATCGAAGGAGTTAGACGCCAACGACCTCGTGCGATACTTCGACCCATGGGTGACACCCCCGACGGCGCCACGCCCGTCCACGAGCCGAGCCTCGACGAGCAGATCGCCGTCTACCAGCGCGAATTCCAGGACCTCGACCCCCAGGTCGAGAAGGTCGTCTCGGCCCTGAGCCGCCTGAACCGCCGCATGAACGTCGCGTACGGGCGCCAGACCGCGGCCCTGGGCATCAGCAACGCGGAGTGGGAGGTCCTCAAGGCCCTCGTCATCTCCGGGGCGCCCTACCGGATGGGCCCGAGCGAACTCGCGAAGCAGCTGGGCCTCACGCCGGCGGCGATGACCCACCGGATCGACCGCATGACGTCGGAGGGGCTGGTGACCCGCGAGCGGGACGAGTCCAACCGCGTCCGGGTGATCGTGGAGCTGACGGACGAGGGCCGCAGCAAGTGGCTCGACGCGATGCGCGCGGCCACGGTCTTCGAGGAGGACCTGCTCCAGGACCTGTCGACGGCGGAACGCGGAGTCCTGGGCGACATGCTCACCCGGCTCCTGGACCGCGTCGAAGACCTCCAGTCCCGGGCCTGATCGCCCGAGTTGACACCGCCCTCGCTGATCCGTAAGGTTCTTCGAGTTGTCCCAGAGCCGGAAGGTTCTGGCGTCAACGAATCCCGCCGCCTCGTTGCGGCACCCAACTCAGCACGATCTCCCACTGGGAACGAATTCGGCGTGCCCGAATTCATTTCCGAAGGCCCGATTATCGGTTGCCGGGGAAATCCGCTAGAGTTCAGGAGTCGGAAGGGCCCAACAGCCCGGAAGACAAACCCCGCTGACTGGGGGTCAGGCCCGAAAGGATCTGATAGAGTCGGAAACGCAAGAACACAGAACGAAAGCCCGGAGGAAAGCCCGMGAGGGTGAGTACAAAGGAAGCGTCCGTTCCTTGAGAACTCAACAGCGTGCCAAAAATCAACGCCAGAAGTTGATACCCCGTCCACTTCGGTGGATGAGGTTCCTTTGAAAAAGACCTGTGAGGTCGCCTTCGGGTGATGCTTGCAGGCA
>NZ_JBFRER010000169.1:0-20113 GCF_052114405.1 Streptomyces sp. M-16
GCAGCGAACCGGTGATCCGGGCGCCGGCCAGCGGCTGCGCCTCGGCGTACTCCCGGCGGATCGACATCAGACCCGGCATCTCGTGCTCGGCCAGGGTGATCTCCTTGCGGCCGAAGGCGGCAAGGGAAAGGTCGGCGACCTTGAAGTCCGTGAATGCGGCGGTCATGCGGTGTGCTCCTTGGAGGTGTCCGGCATCGGAGGTCATCTGCGGCCTCCCGCGTTGAAGTAGTTGGCTTCGGGGTGGTGGACGACCAGAGCATCCGTGGACTGCTCGGGGTCGAGCTGGAACTCCTCCGAGAGGTGGACGCCGATCCGCTCCGGCCGGAGCAGCTCGGCGATCTTCGCCCGGTCGGCGAGTTCGGGGCAGGCCGGATAGCCCAGCGAGTAGCGGCAGCCCTGGTACTCGGTGCGGAACATGCCCTCGACGGAGGCGGGATCGCAGCCGTCGATGCCCATTTCGGCGCGGACGCGGGCGTGCCAGTACTCGGCCAGGGCCTCGGCGAGCTGGACGGAGAGGCCGTGCAGCTCCATGTAGTCGCGGTAGGCGTCGGCGGCGAAGAGGCGGGCCGTCTCCCGGCCGATGCGGCTGCCCACGGTCACCACCTGGAGGGCGACCACGTCGACCTCTCCGGAGTCCTCGGGGCGGAAGAAGTCCGCGAGGCACAGGCGGCGGCCGCGGCTCTGGCGCGGGAAGGTGAACCGGCTCCGCTCGCCGCCGTCCTCGTCGAGGACGATCAGGTCGTCGCCCTTGGAGACACAGGGGAAATAGCCGTAGACCACGGCCGCTTCGAGGAGCCGGTCCGTGTGCAGGCGGTCCAGCCAGCCGCGCAGCCGGGGACGGCCCTCGGCCGCGATCGACTCGGGCGACTTGAGGCCCCACTGCCCCTTGAAGAGCGCCTGCTCGTCGAGCCAGTCCGCGTACTCCTTGAGCTGGATCCCCTTGACGACCCTGGTGCCGAGGAAGGGCGGCTCGGGCACCGGGTGGTCGACGGACACGTCGGAACGGCCGGCCGGTTCGGGTTCCCGTACGTCGAGGACGGCGCTGCGCTGGGCCACCCGGCGCTGCTTGAGGGGCGGGAGGGCGGCGCCGGGGACGCCGCGCTTGATGCCCATGAGGGCGTCCATGAGGCGGAGGCCTTCGAAGGCGTCGCGGGCGTAGCGGACTTCGCCTTCGTAGATTTCGTGGAGGTCCTGTTCGACGTAGGCGCGGGTGAGGGCGGCGCCGCCGAGGATGACGGGGTAGTCGGCTGCCAGCTTGCGCTGGTTGAGCTCCTCCAGGTTCTCCTTCATGATCACCGTGGACTTGACCAGGAGCCCGGACATGCCGATGACGTCGGCCTTGTGTTCCTGGGCGGCCTCCAGGATCGCCGAGACCGGCTGCTTGATGCCGATGTTGACGACGTTGTAGCCGTTGTTCGTCAGGATGATGTCGACGAGGTTCTTGCCGATGTCGTGGACGTCACCACGGACCGTGGCCAGGACGATCGTGCCCTTGCCCTCGTCGTCCGTCTTCTCCATGTGCGGTTCGAGATACGCCACCGCCGTCTTCATCACCTCGGCCGACTGGAGGACGAACGGCAGCTGCATCTGGCCCGAGCCGAACAGCTCACCGACGACCTTCATGCCCTCCAGGAGGGTGTCGTTGACGATGTCCAGGGCCGGGCGTGTCCGGAGGGCCTCGTCGAGGTCGGCCTCCAGGCCGTTCTTCTCCCCGTCGATGATCCGGCGCTGGAGCCGCTCGTCCAG
Organism: Streptomyces sp. M-16; assembly: GCF_052114405.1. Taxonomy (NCBI): domain Bacteria; kingdom Bacillati; phylum Actinomycetota; class Actinomycetes; order Kitasatosporales; family Streptomycetaceae; genus Streptomyces; species Streptomyces sp. M-16. The sequence continues at coordinate 1,747 of NZ_JBFRER010000169.1, forward strand.
CGGCAGCGCCAGCAGCTCCTCCGCCCGGCCGGCCTTCAGCGACTTGGTGTTGACGCCCTCGAAGAGGGCCATCAGCTTCTGCAGGGGGTCGTAATCACCCTCACGCCGGTCGTAGATCAGGTCGAGGGCGGTGGTGACCTGCTCCTCGTCGAAACGGGCGATCGGCAGGATCTTCGACGCGTGCACGATCGCCGAGTCCAGACCCGCCTTGACGCACTCGTCCAGGAACACCGAGTTCAGCAGGACACGGGCGGCCGGGTTGAGACCGAAGGAGATGTTCGACAGGCCGAGGGTGGTCTGGACGTCGGGGTGGCGGCGCTTGAGCTCGCGGATCGACTCGATCGTCGCGATGCCGTCCTTGCGGGACTCCTCCTGCCCCGTGCAGATCGTGAACGTCAGGGTGTCGATGAGGATGTCCGACTCCCGGATCCCCCAGTTCCCCGTCAGATCCGCGATCAGACGCTCCGCGATGGCGACCTTGTGCTCGACCGTGCGGGCCTGGCCCTCCTCGTCGATCGTCAGCGCGATCAGCGCGGCGCCGTGCTCCCGCGCCAGCCGGGTGACCTTCGCGAAACGCGACTCGGGACCGTCACCGTCCTCGTAGTTCACCGAGTTGATGACGGCGCGGCCGCCGAGCTTCTCCAGACCGGCCTGGATGACGGGAACCTCGGTCGAGTCCAGCACGATGGGCAGCGTCGAAGCCGTCGCGAAACGGCCCGCCAGCTCCTTCATGTCCGCGACACCGTCACGGCCCACGTAGTCCACGCACAGATCCAGCATGTGCGCGCCCTCACGGATCTGGTCCCGGGCCATCTCCACACAGTCGTCCCAGCGGGCCTCCAGCATCGCCTCACGGAACTTCTTCGACCCGTTCGCGTTCGTCCGCTCACCGATCGCCATGTACGAGGTGTCCTGCCGGAACGGCACCGTCTGATAGAGGGAGGCGGCGCCCGGCTCGGGCTGGGGGCTGCGGGCGGTGATGGCCGTACCCCGGACCCGCTCCACGACCTGCCGCAGGTGCTCGGGGGTGGTGCCGCAGCAGCCGCCGACCAGGGAGAGACCGTACTCGCGCACGAACGTCTCCTGCGCGTCCGCCAGCTCCGGAGCACTCAGCGGGTAGTGCGCGCCCTGCTTCGTCAGCACCGGCAGGCCCGCGTTCGGCATGCACGACAGCGGGATCCGGGCGTTGCGCGCCAGGTGGCGCAGGTGCTCGCTCATCTCGGCGGGGCCCGTCGCGCAGTTCAGGCCGATCATGTCGATGCCCAGCGGCTCCAGAGCCGTCAGGGCCGCGCCGATCTCCGAACCCAGCAGCATCGTGCCGGTCGCTTCCACCGTCACCTGCACGATCAGGGGCAGGTCCCCCGCGCCGCACCAGTCCAGGGCCCGGCGGGCGCCGATGACGGCCGCTTTGGTCTGGAGCAGGTCCTGGCTGGTCTCCACCAGGAGGGCGTCCGCGCCGCCGCGGATCAGGCCCTCCGCGTTCTGCTGGTAGGCCTCGCGCAGGGGCTCGTACCCCACGTGGCCGAGGGTGGGCAGCTTGGTGCCGGGGCCCATGGAACCCAGCACCCATCGCGGCCGGCCGTCCCGCGCCGTGAAGGCGTCCGCCGACTCGCGGGCGATCCGGGCGCCGGCCTCGGAGAGCTCGTAGACCTGCTCCTCGACGCCGTATTCGGCGAGGGCCGCCAGGTTCGTGCCGAAGGTGTTGGTCTCGACGCAGTCCACGCCCACCGCGAAGTACTCGTCGTGGACCGAACGCACGATGTCGGGGCGCGTGAGGTTGAGGATCTCGTTGCAGCCCTCCAGCCCCAGGAAGTCGTCCATTGTAGGGTCGGCGGCCTGCAGCATCGTGCCCATGGCGCCGTCCGCGACGACCACGCGGGTCGCGAGCTCCGTGCGCAGTGAACGTCTCATGGCAGCCTCCTCAGGTGCGCGGCCAGTTCCGTCGCGCTCGCCGGGCCGTACGCGGATCGCAGTCCGGCGAGCAGGGATTCCCGGGACAGGTGGTACTCCTGGGTACCGGTGTGACCGAGTACGGTCGCGGCGACGGCGCAGCCCAGCTGGGCCGCGTACCGCTCGGGGACGCCCCACGCCGTACCGGCGAGGAAGCCGGCCCGGAACGCGTCGCCGACGCCGGTGGGGTCGACCACCTCCGGTACCGGCACGGCGGGTACGGTCAGCGGTTCGCGGTCGGCGGCCCGGATCCGTACGCCGGCTTCGCCGTGGGTGGTGATCCAGGAGCCGACCCGGCCCAGGACCTCGTCCTCGGTGAAGCCGGAGCGCTCGCACAGCAGGGCGGACTCGTACTCGTTGGTGAACAGCCGGTGCGCGCCGTCGATGAGGTCCCGCACCTCCTCCCGGGTCAGCCGGGCCAGCTGCTGCGAGGGGTCGGAGGCGAAGGGGACGCCCAGGGCACGGCAGGTGTGGGTGTGGCGGAGCATGGCCTCGGGGTCGTCCGGTGAGATCAGCACCAGGTCGGGGCGGCCGCCACGGGCGACGACCTCCCGGAGGTCGATCTCACGGGCCTCGGCCATGGCGCCCGCGTAGAAGGTGGCGATCTGGTTCTGGTCGGCGTCCGTGGTGCAGACGAACCGGGCGGTGTGGCGGGTGTCGCTCACGCGGACGGAGCCGGTGTCCACGCCGTGGTCCTTCAGCCACACCCGGTACGGCTCGAAGTCCGCGCCCACGGCGCCCACCAGCAGGGGGTGCAGTCCCAGCACGCCCAGGCCGAACGCGATGTTCGCCGCCACTCCGCCCCGCCGCACTTCCAGTCCGTCGGCGAGGAAGGACAAAGAGACCCGGTCCAGCCGGTCCGCCAGCAGCTGTTCGGCGAACCGGCCGGGGAAGGTCAGCAGGTGATCGGTCGCGATGGATCCCGTGACAGCGATGCGCATGTCAGACCCCGGCGGCCTTGCGCAGCGCGTGGACGCGGTCGGTGCGCTCCCAGGTGAAGTCCGGGAGCTCGCGGCCGAAGTGGCCGTAGGCGGCGGTCTGGGCGTAGATGGGCCGCAGCAGGTCGAGGTCGCGGATGATCGCGGCCGGGCGCAGGTCGAAGACCTCGCCGATGGCCTCCTGGATGCGCTCGTCGGGCAGGGTGGCGGTGCCGAAGGTCTCGACGAAGAGACCGACGGGCTCGGCCTTGCCGATCGCGTAGGCGACCTGGACCTCGCAGCGCGCGGCCAGACCGGCGGCGACCACGTTCTTGGCGACCCAGCGCATGGCGTACGCGGCGCTGCGGTCGACCTTCGACGGGTCCTTGCCGGAGAAGGCGCCGCCGCCGTGGCGGGCGTAGCCCCCGTACGTATCGATGATGATCTTGCGGCCGGTGAGGCCGGCGTCGCCCATCGGGCCGCCGATCTCGAAACGGCCGGTCGGGTTGACCAGCAGCCGGTAGCCGTCGGTGTCCAGCTTGATGCCGTCCTCGACGAGCTGCGCCAGCACCGGCTCCACGACGAACTCGCGGATGTCCGGGGCGAGCAGCGAGTCCAGGTCGATGTCCGCGGCGTGCTGCGAGGAGACGACGACGGTGTCGAGGCGGACGGGCTGGTCGCCGTCGTACTCGATGGTGACCTGGGTCTTGCCGTCGGGCCGCAGGTAGGGGACGGTGCCCTCCTTGCGGACCTGGGTCAGGCGGCGCGAGAGGCGGTGCGCGAGGTGGATCGGGAGCGGCATCAGCTCGGGCGTCTCGTCGCAGGCGTAGCCGAACATGAGCCCCTGGTCACCGGCGCCCTGCCGGTCGAGCTCGTCACCCTCCTCACCGGTGGCGGCACCCTCGACCCGGCTCTCGTACGCCGTGTCCACGCCCTGCGCGATGTCGGACGACTGCGCGCCGATGGACACCGACACGCCGCAGGAGGCGCCGTCGAAGCCCTTCTTCGAGGAGTCGTAGCCGATGTCGAGGATGGCCCCGCGGACGAGTTCGGCGATCGGCGCGTACGCCGTCGTCGTGACCTCGCCGGCGATGTGGACCTGGCCGGTGGTGATGAGCGTCTCGACGGCCACGCGGGAGGCCGGGTCCTCGCGCAGCAGCGCGTCGAGGACGGTGTCGCTGATCCGGTCGGCGATCTTGTCGGGATGTCCTTCGGTGACGGACTCGGAGGTGAACAGCCGCTTGCTCATGCCTGTCCCACCTTGGCCGTGAAGAAGTGGGTCTCGATGGCGGCGAAGGTGCGGATCTCGTCGACCTCCAGGGTCTCCATCTGGATGGACCGTCCGCTGTGCTGTTCCAGCAGGAAGACGAACTCGACGAAGGACAGCGAGTCGATGAGCCGGTTCTCGATGAGGTCCAGGTCGGGAGCGATGTCGTCGAGCTCCTCGTGGCGGGCGAGGAGCCAGTTCTTCATGAACTGCAGACCGTCGGACATGGTGTCTCTCCTTGGGGTGCCGTGTGGGGTGGGGGTGCCGGCCGCGGTTGCGGAGTCGTGGGCGACGACCGGACCGGGCCGAGCGGGCTGTACGGGGGGTGCGGGTGGAGCGGGCGGTGCGGGGTGTGCGGGTGCTTCCGGCGGGCCGGGCTCCAGCACCGGGGTGGCGACCGCGACCGCGTAGTCCACGTCGTGGCTGATGGTCACGGTGACCGCGGCGATGCCGGAGTCGGCGGCCATCGCCGCCGCCGGACCGCGGAGTTCCACGAGCGGCCAGCCGCCTTCGGAGCGGCGCACGACGATGTCCAGCCAGGGCAGGAACGCGGCCCGGACGCGGAGGGTCTTGAACGCCGCCTCCTTGGCGGCGATCCGCCCGCACAGGCCCAGGACGTCGAGCCGGGCGGAGGTGCGGCAGTCGGCGAGTTCGCCGGGGGTGAGCATGCGCCGGAAGAAGTCCTCGCCGTAGAGGGTGAGGAGCCGGCGGACACGGGTGACGGACACGATGTCCATGCCGAGGTTCGCCCAGCCCGGGCCGCCCGCCGGCGGGGCGACGGGTCGGGTCTGCACGTCAGATCGCCGGCCCGGCCGCGTTCGCCTTCAGGACCGCGGCGGTCGCCGCGCCCCAGCTGCCGTGGCGTCGGGTGAGCGCCGAGAGCCAGCGCTCCAGGCCGAAGGCGACGCAGCTGGTGAAAGCCGGTCCCGCGCCGGAGGCGAGGGGGATGTCGCACCGGTCGCCGAAGAAGTTGCGGTGGGTGTTGACGGAGGCGATCGCGAGGTCCTCGTACAGGAACTCGTGCTTGACCGGGGTCAGGCGTTGCAGGACGGCCTTGGAGCTGCCCCTGTCGAAGAAGGGGTCGCAGGCGGCCTCGCGGCGCAGCGGCAGGTCGAGGGCCTCGGCGAAGGAGTTGATCCGTGTGGTGAAGGAGGCCAGGTGTGCCTCGGCGTGTTCCCGGGTGCCGATGGCGACGATCTCCCGCATCCGGAAGCCGAGCTGGCGGCGCAGGCCTTCGTAGCGCTCCTCCTTGCGGAAGCACCAGCCGACCACGGTGACGAGTTCGTCGTCGTCGGCCGGGCGGCCCTGGTGGTCGATGTAGACGGCGTAGCAGGACGCGGAGGGGAGTCCGAGGGCGGCGGGCTCCAGCGCGTCGCAGGGGAAGCAGCCCGTGTCGGTACAGAACTCGGTGCTCCCGCGGACGTCCAGGTTCAGCGGGGCGGCGACGACGGCCTGGTGGGGAAAGTTGTCGTAGTAGTCGAGCCGGGCCAGGTCGGCGGCCGGCAGCAGCGGGGGCATGGTCATCGGACGGGCGCCCGCGCTCACGCCCCAGTGCTCGAAGGTGTCGTCGAGCAGTCGCAGCAGGGCGGTGCCTTCGGGGCCGAGGGACGGCAGGCCCGTCGTGTCACCGGGGCTCGCGGTGGTCGTGATGGTCATGGGGGGTCACCTCTCGGACGGCGGTCGGCCCTCTCAGACGACGGGCAGGGTGTCGTCCGTGAAGATCCCGGTCTTCAGGAAGAAGCCGAGGGGCTTGCGGATGGTCTTGCGCTCGAAGGGGCGGCGGCGTTCGTCGGCGACCAGCGCGTTGCGCAGGGCGATCGGGTCGGCGATGCCGGCGTCGCGGTAGACGTGGGGGTTGTAGAGGGAGTTGACGCTGTAGACCACGTACCGCTTGAGGTAGGCCTCGACCTCGGCGAGCCGGGCGGCCGGGACGGCCTCGCGCATCCGGGTGAAGAGCAGGGACACCAGTTCGCGGCCGAAGGCGATGTGCCGGGACTCGTCCTGGTGGTGGATGCGGTTGACCTCGCGGATGGTGTGGCACAGCGATTCGTCGCGCGCCATCCGGGTGTTGTAGTGGTCGACGAGTTCCTCGAAGAACAGGATGCGGGCGAAGACGAGGAAGTTCTCCACCTCCGGCTCCCAGGCGGAGTCGGCGCGCAGGGCCGTGGAGCCGTAGATCTTGTCGCCGTAGCGGCGGCAGAACTCGGCGAAGAACCACATGTGCTCGTTCTCCTCACCGATGAAGTGGTGGAAGAAGTCGGAGGGCACCTCGAAGCCGGGCATGTGGATCCGGCCGACCACCTCGATGAGCAGTTCGCGGATGCCGTGCACGTTGAGGCTGTAGAAGTTGATGCTCTCCCACTTGGAGAGGCGCTGGATGGTCTCCTCGCCGAGCTCGTCGTAGAACGGGGTTCCGTAGACGGTGAGCAGCTCGGGGGTCATCCACATCCGGCCCTCTTCGAGCTTCTCGGGCCACTGGAACTGCTGGTAGGGGTTGTAGTACTCCTCGATGGAGCGGGAGCTGAGCCGCTCCAGGACCTCCAGGAAGCGGTCGGTGACCGGCAGGGGGGCGCTGACGCCCATGGTGACTCTCCTCGGTGTGTGGTGGGCCGGCGGGCGCGTGGGGCCGCGGTCCCTTACGGCCGGACCTCGTAGACCGCGTTGACCGGGGTCTCGGTCGCCCGGCGCCAGCGGGTGAACCCGGCCTCTTCGGCGATGCCCCGGAAGGCCTGCTCGCCGGAGTGGTTGCCGAGGGCGTGGGGGCCGCGCTGGGCGACGGCGACGGGCAGGCACATCACCGCGGACAGCGCCATGAACATGCGGGCGGCCGGGGTCTGGGTGTCGATGTCGGCGGGCGACACGTTCGACTCGACGAGCATCCAGGTGCCGTCCGCGTCCAGGGACTTGTGGACGTGGCGGGCGGCGGCGACCGGGTCGCCCATGTCGTGCAGGGCGTTGAAGAAGGTGACCAGGTCGTAGCCGGAGCCGGGGTAGTCGTCGGCGGCGGCCACCTCGAAGACGACGCGGTCGGAGAGTCCGGCCTCCTCGGCGAGCCGGCGGGCGAGGGAGATGGCCTCTTCGGAGTAGTCGAAGCCGTGGACGGTCGCCTGCGGGAAGGCCTTCGCGATGAGCAGGGTGGTGTGGCCGACGCCGCAGCCGACGTCGGCGACGGTGCCGCCGGCGGCGAGCTTGCCGGTGACCCCGGTCAGGGCGGGCAGCCAGTCGGGGACGAGCCGGTGCTCGTAGGTGGGCTGGAAGAAGCTGCCCATGCCGGTGTCCAGGGCCGGGTCGTGTTCGGCCCAGCCGACGCCGTCACCGGTGCGGTACGCGTCGACGAGCAGGTCCTCGGTGCCGTAGAGCGCCTTGAGGGCGGTGAAGAACCCGGCGGCGTAGGTGACGGCGTTCGGGTCGGCGAGGACGGGGGCGTGGTCGGCGGGCAGCGCGTACGCGTCCGTCTCCGGGTCGCGCTCGACGTACCCGGCGCTCAGCTGGGCGTGCAGCCACTCCTCGGCGTAGCGGGGGTGGATCCCGGCGCGCGCGGCGAGGGCGGCCGGAGTGAGCGGGCCGGTCTCGGCGAGGGCCCGGTAGAGGCCGAGGCGTTCGCCGAGGGCGACGGTGAGGCCGCGGACGGCGGCGCCGGCGTCGGCGATGACGCGCTGGTGGAAGTCGTGGGTGCCGGTCATGCCGCTCTCACCTCTGCGGTGGGGAGGTCACAGGTGAACAGGAAGGAACGGGGCACGCGCGGGACGGCGCGCGCGGGGACGGGGTACGGCCAGCGGCCGAAGTCGGCGCCCGCCTCCCCCGGCTGGCGGACCTCCCGTACGTCCCAGCCGCATTCGGCGAGGAGTTCCTCGGGGGTCTCCGTGCCGAACAGCCACGGGTTCCCGTCCTCCTTGAGGCAGTTCAGGAAGGGCCGGGACAGCGGGTTCTCCAGCGCGGACCTGCTGATGACGTCGCCGAGCAGGACGGATCCGGGCGCGGAGTGTCCGGCGAGGGTCGTGATCAGGTGGCGTACGGCCTGCTCGGGAAGGAAGAACAGGAGGCCCTCGACGACCCACAGGACCGGCTCGCCGCGACGCCAGCCGGCGTCCTGGAGCGGGCCCGTCCAGTCCTCGGTGAGGTCGACGGGGACGGTGACGCGGGTGCGTCCGGCCGGGGCCGGTTCCCCGGCGAGCATCTCCGCCTTGGCCTCCAGGAGGGCGGGGCGGTCGAGTTCGTAGACGGTGACGCCGTCGGGCCAGGGGAGCCGGTAGAAGCGGGTGTCCATGCCGGCGGCGAGGAACACGACCTGGCGGATGCCGTGGTCCTCGACGGCGCGGACGACCGCCCGGTCGAGGTAGGTGGTGCGGATGGCGAGGAACGGTACGGTTCCGGCGCCCGCGTAGCGCTCCAGCAGTTCGAAGCCGATGGTGTCGGCGACGGTGCGCGCGTACGGATCGGCGAACAGCCGGTCCTCGCGGTCGGTCTCCAGGGCCCGCGCTGCGGCGGTCCACTGGGCGGTGCGGGATACGGCCTCCACGGGAGGTCTCCCTTCACTTCGGTGGACGGGGGGAGTGGTTCAGGCCAGGCTGCGGACGCGGACGACGGGGTCCTGGGCGGCGCACGTCGAGGCGGGGTGCGCGGCGTCGGACTCGGCGGGCCGCCGCTTGAAGATGCTGTGCAGGATCATGCTGAGGACGACGTTCCCGTCGCTGTCCACCAGCGTGCACTTGGGCTGGACGACGCCCGTGGACGGGTTGAACGGCGAGGGGCGGGAGCCGAGGACCTCGACGCGTGCCGTGAGGACGTCCCCGGGGCGCACCGGCCGCAGGTAGCGGATCTCGTCGACGCCCGGGGAGCCGGTACAGGCGCTGTAGGCGAGCAGTCCGTCGACGTAGCGCCGCATGAACATCGAGGCGCTGTGCCAGCCGCTGGCGATCAGGCCGCCGAACGGTGACCGCGCGGCGAGGTCCGGGTCCGTGTGGAAGGGCTGCGGGTCGAAGCGCCTGCCGAAGTCCAGCACCTCCTCCGCCGTGACGGTGATGGTGCCCAGCTCGTGCACGTCACCGGTCCGGAAGTCCTCGAAGTAGCGCATCACGCGCCCCCCTTGACGTAGAGGAGTGTTTCTCTGGCGTGAACCAATCTACGAATCGGTCGATTATTTTGTCAACCCAAAAGAAGACCGCAGTGCCTGTTCTATGTCCCGCCACAGGTCCTCGGGGTCCTCGATGCCCACCGACATCCGCACGAGCCCCGCGCCGATGCCCGCGCGCGCCAACGCCCCCTCGTCCAGCTCCCGGTGGGAGGTCGAGGCCGGATGCGTCACGAGCGTCTCCACCCCGCCCAGGGAAAGGGCGAGCCGCGCCACCCGGACGCCCTCGACGAAGGCCCGGCCGGCCTCCCGGCCGCCGTCCAGTTCGAAGGAGAGCAGCCCGCCGCCACCCGAGAGCACCGTGCGGGCAAGGGCGTGGGAGGGGTGCGTTCCCAGCCACGGCCAGTGGACGGCCGTCACGGCCGGATGGCGCGCCAGCCGCTCGGCGAGCAGGCCCGCGTTGGCACAGTGCTCGCGCATCCGCAGGGGCAGCGTGGCGATCCCGCGCAGCGTCAGCCAGGCGGCGAACGGGTCCGCGCTCGCGCCGAGTTCGACCGTGCGCGGCCACACCTCGCGGCGCAGGGCGTCGTCGGCGAAGACGGCCGCACCGCCGAGTACGTCGGAGTGCCCGGCGAGGTACTTGGTGGTGGAGTGCAGCACGATGTCGGCGCCGAGCTCGACGGGGCGGCACAGGAAGGGCGAGGCCAGCGAGTTGTCCACGGCGCCGATCACGCCCCGGCGCCGGGCCGCCGCCAGCAGTCCGGGCAGGTCCGGGACCTGGCCGGTGGGGTTGGCGATGGTCTCCAGCAGGAGCAGCCGGGTGCGCGGCCCGGCGAGCGCCTCGAACTCCGCCACGTCGTCGCCGCCGATGTGGGCGACCTCGATCCCGTAGCGCTCGGAGAGGTCGGTCAGCGCCGCGTACGTCCCCCCGTAGAGGCACCGCTGCGCGATCACCCGGTCGCCGGGGCGGAGCAGTGCGAGCAGTACTCCGCTGATGGCGCCCATGCCGGAGGCGAAGGCGATGGCGGAGGCCCCGCCCTCCAGGTCGGCGAGGGTCCGCTCCAGGGCGCGTACGGTCGGATTGCCGCGCCGGCTGTAGACGTACGGGCCGTCGGGGCCGGCCATGGCCGCCGCCAGTTCGTCGGCGGAGTCGAAGGCGAAGGCGGACGACTGCACGAGCGGCACGGACAGCGGGCGGCTCGTGGTGGCGGGCGGCTCGTGGACCACGTGCACGGCCCGGGTGCGGATGTCCTTCATCGGGTTCTCCCTCTCGTTCGTCCTGCGGATCCGGATACGGAAAAGGGGTCGCCCGACGTCCGGAAGGACGTCGGGCGATCACGGCGGCGCCGAGGAACGCGGCGCCGAAGCCGTCGGTGAGGGCGGGCAGGTCGCCCAGTTGACCCGCGCCCTGCGTGGTGGCGAGGGCGGTCAGGGCGGCGAGGCCGAGGGCGGAGCCCACGTTGTAGGTGGTGTTGACGATGCCGGAGGCCAGGCCGGCCTGCTCCTGCGGAGCGCCGGACATCGCGGCCATCATCGCCGGGATGTAGGCGAGCGCCATGCCGAGCGCGGCGACGAGCGAGGCCGGCAGGACGTCGACGAGGAAGGTGCCGGTCGGCTCGACCGCGGAGAGCCAGACCAGGCCGGCGGCGAGGACCAGCAGGCCGCCCGCGATCAGCGGCTTGGCGCCGAAGCGGCCCATGAGGCGCGCGGTGATCGCCGTCATGAAGATCATCAGCAGGATGGTCATGGGGAGCAGCGCCGCGCCGGAGGCGAAGGCGCCGTAGTCCAGGACCTGCTGGAGGTAGAGGTTGAGGAAGTACCACATCGGGATCCAGGCGGCGCCCAGCAGCGTCATCGCCAGGTTGGCGGAGCCGAGCCGCGGGATCCGCCACACGCCGAGCGGCATGAGGGGTTCGCGGACGGTCTTCTGGATCACGAAGAACAGGGCGAGCAGGACGACGGCGCCGATCAGTTCGAGCACGGTGGCGGTCGCGCCCCAGCCGGCCTCGGGCGCCCGCACGACGGCGAAGACGGCGAGCGCGAGCCCGGCGGTGACGGCGACGGCGCCGAGGACGTCCACGGAACCGCGGCGGGCCTGGACGGCGGGCAGCAGCTTGGTGGCGGCGAGGGTCGCGAGGCCGATCGGCACGTAGATGATGAAGACCCACGGCCAGCTCATCCACTCGGTGAACACACCGCCGAGGAACACGCCGGCGGTCCCGCCGGCGGGCGCGGCGGCGCCGTAGAGGGCCATCGCCTTGCCCAGTTCCTTCGGGTTGTGCCCGAAGAGCATCATCAGCAGGGTCATGGCGGACGGCGCGATCAGCGCACCGCCGACGCCCTGCACGGCCCGGCCGGCGATCTCGACGGCCGCGCTCTGCGCGGCGGCGGCCAGCACCGATCCGACGACCATGGTGACCCATCCGGCGGCGAAGACCCTGCGGGCGCCGAACAGGTCGGAGAGCCGCCCGCCGAGCAGGAGTAACCCGCCGAAGACGATCACATAGGCGTTGAAGACCCACTGGAGCTCGCCCTGCGAGAACCCGAGGTCCTTCTGCATCTCGGGGAGCGCGACTCCGATGATGGACGTGTCCATGATCACCATGAACTGTGCGGTGGCGAGCACGCCAAGTGCCCACCAGCGCCGGGGATTGACGGTTGACATTGCCCTGACCCTCCTCTGCCATATACCCCTGGGGGGTACCTTCGCGTAGCAACGTAGCATACCCATGGGGGGTATGTAAGAGAGAGTTCGGGGCGGCTCGGACAGCCCGCGGACCCCCGCCGGCGCGGCCGGCGGGGGTCCTGGGAGCGGGGGTCAGCGGGGGGCCGGGGCCAGGCCCGCGGGACGGGTGGTGAACGTGCCGCGGCCCTGGGTGCGCCCGCGCAGGCGCGACGCGTAGCCGAAGAGCTCGGCCAGCGGCACCGTCGCCGTGATCACCGCGGTGCCCGCCCCGGTCGTGGAGCCCGAGACCCGGCCGCGGCGGGCCGCGAGGTCGCCCAGCACTCCCCCGACGGCGTCGTCCGGCAGCGTCACCGTGACCTCCACGACGGGCTCCAGCAGTTCGAGCGTGCTCGCGCGCAGGGCCTCGCGCAGGGCGAAGCGGCCCGCCGCCCGGAACGCCATCTCCGAGGAGTCCTTGGAGTGGGTCGCCCCGTCCGTGAGGACCACCCGCAGCCCCGTCACCGGATGCCCGCCGAGCGGCCCCTCGGCCAGGGCGTCACGGCAGCCCGCCTCCACGGCACGCGCGTACTCCTGGGGGACCCGGCCGCCGACGACCGTCGAACGGAACTCGAAGCCGGCCTCCTCCCACGGCTCGACGTCGATGACGACGTGCGCGAACTGGCCCGCGCCACCGTCCTGTTTGACGTGCCGGTGGACGAACCCGGTCACCCCGCCCACCACCGTCTCCCGGTACGAGACCTGCGGACGGCCGACCTCCACCTCCACGCCCCGGTCCCGGCGGATCTTCTCCACCGCGACCTCCAGATGGAGTTCGCCCATACCCGACAGCACCGTCTGACCGGTTTCCGCATCCGTGCGCACGACCAGCGAGGGGTCCTCCTCGACGAGGCGCGCCAGCGCGGACGCGAGCCGGCCGGTGTCGGTGCCGCGGCGCGCCTCGACCGCCACCGACACCACCGGTTCCGCCACCGAGGGCGGTTCCAGCAGCAGCGGCGCCCCGGGCGCGCACAGGGTCGTGCCCGCGCCGGCGGTCTTGAGCCCGATCACGGCGACGATGTCACCGGCGGTCGCCTCCTCCCGTTCCTCGTGCCGGTCGGCCTGCACCCGCAGGATCCGGCCGACACGTTCCGTGCGGCCCGACGCCGGATCGCGCACCGAGTCGCCCTTGCGGAGGGTGCCCGCGTAGACCCGCAGGTAGGTGAGGCGTCCGGTCGCGGTCGCCGTCACCTTGAAGGCGAGCGCGGCGAACGGCGCCGCCGGGTCGCAGGCGCGCTCCAGCTCGGTGCCGTCCGGTGCCGCGCCGCGCACCGGTGGCATGTCGGACGGCGCCGGCAGGTAGTCCCGTACGGCGTCCAGCAGCGGTTCGATCCCGCGGTTGCGGTACGCCGAACCGCACAGCACCACCACGGCCTCCCGCGCGAGGGTCAGCTCGCGCAGGGCCCGCGCCAGGGTCCCCCCGGTCAGCGCCGAAGCCGCGCAGAACTCCTCCAGGGCCTCCGGATGGAGTTCCGCGACCGTCTCCTCCAGGATCCGGCGGCGCCGGACGGCCTCCTCGCGCAGCGGCTCCGGGACCGGCTCGACCGCGTACGCGCTGTCGCCCGGACGCCAGAGCAGCGCACGCATGCGCAGCAGGTCGACGACACCGGTGAAGGCGTCCTCGCGCCCGACGGGCAGCTGGACGACCAGGGGCACGACTCCCAGCCGGTCGCGGATCGAGGCGACGGCCGCGTCGAGGTCGGCGCCCGCCCGGTCCAGCTTGTTGACGAACGCGATCCGCGGGACGCCGTGCCGGTCGGCCTGCCGCCACACGGACTCGCTCTGCGGTTCGACGCCCGCGACGGCGTCGAACACCGCGACCGCCCCGTCGAGCACCCGCAGGGAACGCTCGACCTCGTCGGCGAAGTCGACGTGGCCGGGGGTGTCGATCAGGTTGATGCGGTGTCCGCCCCAGGCGCAGCTGACGGCCGCGGCGAAGATGGTGATGCCCCGGTCCCGTTCCTGGGCGTCGAAGTCGGTGACGGTCGTGCCGTCGTGGACCTCGCCCCGCTTGTGGATGGCGCCGGTCGCGAACAGGATCCGCTCGGTGAGCGTCGTCTTGCCCGCGTCGACGTGGGCGAGGATGCCCAGGTTGCGGACGGCGTCGGGGGTGCTGGGGGTGGGGGTGGGGGTGGGGGTGTGGGGACGGACGGTGCGCATGGCCCGTGGCCTTTCGGATGCGTGAAGAGATCGTGCGGGGCGGCGCGATGGCCCGGCGCGGGGGTCCACCGGCCCGCGGCCCCGCGCACCGGTCCGGGCACCGCCCGGCGGCCCGGAAGGGCGCGGGGCAGGGCGGGGCGGGGCAGGGCGGGGCGGGAGGATTCAGGGACCGAAGACGCGTCAGGGGCGTACGGTGACGGCCGCGCAGCCGTTACCGCGCGCTGCGGGACACCAGGATCACGTCGTACCGGGACGGGGGAACACAGACGGCGGTGCGGTGCGTGCGCATGGCCCGGTTCCCCTTCTCTTCACTCGGCAAGGCTGACGCGGCGCCCTGTCGGCGGCGCGTGGGGCGAGTCTACGAGCGGCGGCGGGGGCGGGGCACGCGAATTTCCGCGCGGGACCCCGCCGCCCGCCCGGACCCGGGGTGGGCCGCCGTCACGTCAGGAGGCGTTCCCGCAGGCGGGAGATGATGGCCGGGGTGATGCCGACGGGGCCGGTGAGGTAGGCGAGCGGGGAGCCGTAGCGGCCGGTGAGGTCGGCGAGGACCAGGGACATGACCGTCGCCGGGGCTCGCCCGTACGCGGGCCAGCGCATGGTGCGGCCCGGGTTGGCGGCGTGCCAGTCCGCGGTGAGGCGTTCGGTGGCCAGCTCGGTGAGGGCGAAGTCGGCCAGGACCTCCTCCTCGGGGACGTCCAGGAGGGTCAGGACGAGCGCGGCGATCAGGCCGGTGCGGTCCTTGCCGGAGGTGCAGTGGAAGACGGTGGGCCCGGGGCCGGTGGCGATCAGTTCGATGGTCCGCCGGATCTCCTCGACCCCGTCCTCGGCCACCTCCGCGAAGCGGTCGGCGAGGTAGCGCCAGGGGTCGAGGGCGGGGTCGATCTCGGCCTGGTCGTAGGGCCGGTGCTCGATGCTGAGGTTGGCGTACGTGAACCTCTCGGGCTGCGGTATCCGGCCCTTGGCCTCGATCTCCCACGGGTAGCGCAGGTCGATGACGGTGCGGATGCCGAGGTCGAGGAACCGGTCCCAGTCGGCGCCCCGGAGCTTGCCGAGGGAGTCGGCCCGGTAGAGGGCGCCCCAGGCGAGGGTGCGGCCGTCGGCGGTGCGGTAGCCGCCGAGGTCGCGGAAGTTGTGCAGGCGCTCGAAGGGGAGGTGGCGGCGGGCGGGGGCGGTGTGCGGCAAGAGTGACTCCTGTGTGGCGTGGGGCAGTTGTGCACCCAGGATGCCGGACGGGTCACCCGTCGCCGGGTTCCGGCGAGGGGTGGCGGGAGGTGAGCAGTTCGACGAGACGGTCCCGCTCGGCGGCGGTGCAGTCGGCGTCGGCTCCGGCCGCGGCCGAGGCGAGGGCGGCGGCGGTGACGGCCCGCGCGAGGGCGGTGGCCAGCTCCCGGGCCTCCGGCTCGGCCGTGGCCCGTTCCCCGGCGCGGGCCGCCTCCTCGGACCGCGCGACCGTGTCCAGCGCGGCACGGAATCCGGGGGCCAGGCCGGTGCCGTGCAGGAGTAACGCCAGCTCGTCGGCGCCGGCCGTCCCGGGGGCCGCCGTCCCGTCCGGTCCGGCGGGAGCTCCCGGACCCGGATCCCCGGGTCTCCCCGTGCGCCGGCCCGGTACGTCCGGGCGGTGCGGCAGGTCCAGTCCGGTCAGGCGCTCCAGGCGGTCCAGTCGGTCCAGTCGGTCCAGTCGGTCCAGTCGGTCCAGGACGCGGGCCCCGGAGGCCCGGATCCCGGGCATCGCGAAGGGGTCGTCGTCGTCCTCCGGGCCGCCGGATCCGCCCGCCGCGCGGGCGGTGTCCCAGCCCGCCTCCGCCAGCACCCGCAGCTCGCACAGCGGATCGGCCAGCAACAGGCCCCACTCGGCCACCTCGGCGGCGTCGTCGTCCTCGGCCCCGTCGTGCCCCGTGCGCAGTCCCGGCACGCAGCGGCCGCCCGCGCCGAGGGACGCTCCGAAGCCTTCGCCCCAGAAGCAGGATTCGACGGCCGCGCCGGGGAAGCGGGCCGTCAGCCCCTCCCGGACCAGCGCGAACAGCGCGTCGTGCCGCTCCCGCCGCACCCCCGTCCCGTGCACGAACAGAAATCGCATCGCCGCGGCCGCCCCCTCGTCCGCTCTCCCCCGCCCGCACGATAGCGCCGAGCGGGCAAGAGGGCCCGGGGAACGCCGAGTTCGGCACGGCCGCCTCAGCGGACGGCCTCGACGGCGGGCGAGGCGGCGGCCGGGTAGTAGCGGCGGCAGCCGCGCAGCATGCCCTCGGCGGACAGCGTGAACACGTCGACGAACTCGCACTGCTGCGGGGCCAGTCGGCCCATCGCGATCACGCAGTCCCCCTCGGCGACGATCCGGGTGATGTGGTGGCGCCGGGCGCCCGCACCCCCCGGACGCTCCAGGTCGGCGCCGAGGGCCAGGCCGGCGTGCAGGAGCGAGCCGTACCCGTCGAGGTCTCCGGCGTCGAGGTAGTCGTAGGCGAGGCGCACGTGGTCGACCCCGGAGTCGGTGACGACCCGGCTGGGCGTCAGCCGCCCGGCGTACCGACTGTTCATGGATGGTCCCTTCGTACGGCCGCACCCCCTTCGGGTGCCGACGTCCCCACGGTCCTGCGGACCCGCAACTCCCCGCTATCCCGGGCCTATCGCGTTCACCACCACGCAATCTCCACACCATGGACAACCGGAGAGGTGTTCGGGGAGACTGACCCCGCGCTCCACCCGATCTCTGGTGTGCCTCCAGCTGGGAGACTCATGACCGTTTCGCCCGGCGGGGTTCCGCACACCCCGGACACGGTGGTGTTCCGCATCCTCGGACCCTTACAGGTGACCGGCCTGAGCGGGCCGGTGCGGATTCCCCCGGGGCGGCAGGAGGTCATCCTCGCCGCTCTGCTCCTTGAGGCGAACCGCGTCGTCAGCACGGACTACCTGGTCGACCTCATCTGGGACGACGAGCCGCCGGACACCGCACGCACCCAGGTGCAGATCTGCGTGTCGCGGCTGCGCAAGCTCTTCACGACGGCCGGGATCGCCGCCGCGATCACCACGCGGCCGCCGGGGTACGTCCTCAGGACGGAGGGCGACCTCGTCGACGCCGCCGTCTTCGCGCGGCGGCTCGCGGACGCCCGCACCCTGGCGAAGCGCGGGGACGCGCAGGAGGCGGTGGAACTGCTGCGCGCTGCCGGTGAGTTGTGGCAGGGCGACTGCCTGAGCGGGGTGTCGAGCGAGACGCTGCGCAGCAAGGCGCTGCAGTTGGACGAGGAACGGCTGACGGCCGCCGAGACGCGGATCGAGCTGGAGCTCGACCTCGGCCGCCACCACCAGCTGGTCGGCGAGATCCAGCTGCTGGTACGGGTCCACCCGCTGCGGGAACGGCTGCGCGGGCAGCTGATGCTGGCGCTGTACCGCTCGGGGCGACAGGCGGAGGCACTGGAGAGCTACCGGGTGGGCCGCGAGCTGCTGGTGGAGGAGCTCGGCCTGGAGCCGGGGGGTGAGCTGCGCGGGCTGGAACGGGCCATCCTCTCGGGGGACGTCCCACCGGTCCGCCCGGCGAGACCGGGCGGCGGGTTCGGGTCCGCTGCCGCGGGACCCGGCGGAGCGTACGGCGCCGGAGCCGCGGGCGCGGGCGCCGACGGTACGAGACCGGGCACGCCTCAGGCAGCACAAGGCGCCCCAGGGGCCCCAGGGGCACCGTTCGCCCCCTCGGGCCCTCACGCCTCGCACGGCCCGGACAGCCCGGCCGCCCCTGGCGGCTCCCTGCACCCCCGGGCCCCGTACAGCCACGGCACCCCGGGAGACCCGCTGGGCACGGCGGCCCCGTGGGGCCCGTACGACCAGGGAGCCGTGGGCAGCCGGCCCGGGTCCGGGGACCGGCACGCCGCCGGAGCCGCCGCCCCACAGGCCCTGTACGGCCAGGGCACCTCGGGCACCCCGCTGGACATCCCCGCCCCGCGGGCCCCGCAGGACCACGGCGCCCCGCTCGGCTCCACCGGCGCGCAGGCCCCACACGACCGGGGGGCACCCTCCCGGCAGGGCCCCGCCGGCATCGCCCCGCCGGG
Organism: Streptomyces sp. M-16; assembly: GCF_052114405.1. Lineage (NCBI taxonomy): Bacteria > Bacillati > Actinomycetota > Actinomycetes > Kitasatosporales > Streptomycetaceae > Streptomyces > Streptomyces sp. M-16. The sequence goes on from NZ_JBFRER010000169.1 coordinate 19,868, forward strand.
TCAGGGATCCCTCCTGGCCACACCGTTCGGCGGCGGTACCGCCGGTGAGGCTCCGGGCGGTCCGTTCGACGGGTTCCCGGTGTGGAGCCCCGGCGCGCCGGACCGGTCCCCGGGACCGGGGACCTTCCCCGCGGGCGGCCCCGCCGACGCCTCCCCCACCTGGGGCGCGGCCCCCGCGAGCGGGTACCCGGCCGCCGAGGGGGCCCCTTCGTGGAGCGCCGGGCCCGCCGGTGGGTACGGCGGCGG
>NZ_JBFRER010000170.1:0-12283 GCF_052114405.1 Streptomyces sp. M-16
GAGGCGGGCGCCGGCGCGGCCGTCGAGGTGGGCGCGGGCGGGGTGACCGTCACGGGCCGGTCCAGCCGCAGCCACTGGAACAGGCGCCCCGCGTCGGGTTCCAGCAGCTCGTCCCGGTTGGGGTTCGGCGCGTAGGGCCGGCGCGGCACCGTCAGGAACCTGATCTGGTCGGACGGTATGTCCCTGACGCTCCGTACGAGTTCGTACAGCCCGCGCAGCGAGGCCAGCCCCGGGTCGGTGGTCAGCGCGGAGGTGGCCGCGTCCAGCAGCGGGTAGAGCCGCGCCGGGTTCAGCAGGACGCCGTTGCTCTGCACCTTCTTGACGAGCGAGCCGAGGAACTGCTGCTGGCGCTCCATCCGTTCCGTATCGCTGCCGTTCCCCAGGCCGTACCGGGCCCGGACGAAACCCAGCGCCTGTTCCCCCTGGAGCAGGTGGCGGCCCGCGGGGAGCCGCAGGTCCGCCTCGGCGTCGTTCACCGGCTGCCGCAGGCACACCTCCACCCCGCCCACGGCGTCGACCATCTGCTTGAAACCGCCGAAGTCCAGCACCATGTGGTGGTCGATCCGGACCCCCGTGAGCCGCTCGACCGTACGGATCGTGCAGGCGGCCCCGCCCCACTGGAAGGCCCAGTTGAACTGGGCGAAGCGCTCGGCGGTACGGGTCCCGTCGGCGGCCCGGCAGCTCGGGACCTCCGTCATCAGGTCCCGGGGTATCGAGACGGCCGTCACGCTCCCGCCGTCCGCCGACAGGTGCAGCAGGATCGTCGTGTCGGAACGCTGCGTGCCGCCGTCCTGCCCGTAGCCCGCGTTCTCCCGGCCGGACCGCGAGTCCGAGCCGATCAGCAGGATGTTCCGGGCGCCCTCGGCGGAGTGCGCCGGGCGCTCGCGCTCGTAGCGGCGCAGTTCCGCCTCGGCGGAGGTGTCCGCGGTGATGTTCCCGTCGAGCTTGGCGTACAGCCACCAGCCGGTGGCCGCGCCCGCCAGGACCAGCAGGACGGCCCCGAGCCCGATCCAGCGCAGCAGCCGCCGACGCCGGCGGTCGGCCGGAGGCCTCTGCCCGCCTCCGGCCGCCCCGGTGCCGCCCGGTATGCCCGCGCTGTCCGTCACTGCCGTTCCGTCCCCTCGCCGAACCGGATGCCAGCCGTACGGGTGAGTACGGCCTGGAGCCGATCCTGCCCCCGGGGGCCGCGGACGGCCCGGGGGCACCGCCCTGTACAGGGCCATGCGGGTGACAGATCGCGCGAAGTCGCCGTCAGACGGTGTGAGTGACGCGCTCGCTCTCGGTCCGCTGCTCCAGCGCCTGCGGCGACAGCCGGTCCAGGTGGCGGCACAGCACCACAGAGCCGCCGGTGGCCAGCGCCCCGTACAGCCCCGAGGAGAGCCCCTCCCAGCTGTCGTAGCCCAGCCCCGACAGCACCCGGGCGCCCTCGCCGAAGCCGCGCGCCGCCGCGTCCGCGCGGGCCCGCTCGACCACGGCCGCGTACGAGAGCTCCTCGCCGCCCACCACCAGCCCCGGGGCGTCGGCGTCGACCGGCGCGAACGGGGCGAAGCGGTCGCCCTGCCCCGGCACCTCCACCGCGTAGTCCGCGAACCCGGCCGGCGGCTGCGGGAACCGCCCGCCCAGGGGACGCAGCGCGAGCGCGACCCGCTCCCCGGAACAGGCGCGGGCCTCCTCCAGGGTGTCGGGCCCGCTCACCACCAGGTCCGCGCCCGCCGGGTCGCCGCCGACCTCGGCGACCACACCGACCGAGGCGCAGGCGAGCAGCCACACGGCGCTCTGCCAGTGCGCGGGGAGCAGCAGTGCGAGCCGGTCGCCCGGCTCGGCGGCCAGGTCGCCCTGGAGCAGATTGGCGGTCTTGGCCACCCAATTGGCGAAGGTGGCGACGGACAATTCGACGCGCTCGCCCGTGGCGTCGTCGTAGAAGGTGACGAGGGGGCGGCCCGGATCGGCGGCGAGCGCGGATCGCAGCAGGTCGGCAGGGGTGCGGTCAGTGGCGTTCACCCGCCCCAGCCTACGCGGGCCCTTCCCTCGTACGGGGGGCGGCGGCTGCGCCGTCCAGGGGAGGCGCGGGCCCGGCGTTGTCGGACGGATCGTCAGTTCTCCGATGGCGCTTCGTGAGGGCTGTGCCCAGCATCGCTTCCATGCGTGGATTCCTTGCTTCCTCGATCGGTGTCGCGACCGCGGCCGCACTGGCCCTGCCGCTCGCGCTCTCCACTCCGGCCCTGGCCGCCGCGTCCGAGGGCGCGGCGGCCCCCGTGACCCCCGCGGGGTCCACCCAGTCCCTGCCGCTCGCCCCCCTCGGCCCCTCCGACGGGCGGATCCCCGGCGTACCGGGCATGAGCGCCTCGCCCGGCCGCCCCGAGGCGCGGGGGCTCGCCGCCCGGGACGTGAAGACCTTCTCGCTGGTCGGCGTCGTGTGGGACGACGCCGCCACCCGGCTCGTGGGCCGGGTCCAGGTCCGCACCCGCGCCGCGGGCACGGCCACCTGGTCCCGCTGGCAGGACGTCGAGACCCACAACGGCGAACACGCCGCCGACCCCGACGCGGTGGAGCGCGGCTCGCGCCGCGTCCGCGGCAGCACCGCCCCGCTGTGGGTCGGCGCCTCCGACGGGATCGAGGTCCGGGTCCACGCCGAGACCGGCGGCGAGGACACGCGGGCCCCGTCCCGGCTCCCCTCGGGCCTGCGCATCGAACTCGTCGACCCGGGCGCGGCGGAGCCCGTCGCCGTGCTCGACGGCAAGAACGCCGGCCGCCTGTCGTCGCCGGCCGGCGACGACAAGGGCGACGCGGCGCTCCTGCCCGAGATGACCATGGAGGGGGCCGAGTCCTCCGCCGCGAACGTCCCGCACGCCACGCTCGGCGCGCTGGAGATCGGCGCGCTCAACAAGGCCGACTCCACCGCCGACGCCGTCCTCGCCGCCGACGGATCCCTCGGCGCGGCCGCCCGCCCGTACATCGGCCCGCGCCCGCGGATCGTCACCCGGCGCGGCTGGGGCGCCGACGAGAGCCTGCGCGAAACGGGCTTCGTCTACACGAACACCGTCAAGGCGGCCTTCGTCCACCACACCGCCTCCGGCAACAACTACGCCTGCAAGGACGCCCCGGCGGTGCTGCGCAGCCTCTACCGCTACCACGTGGTCAGCGAGGGCTGGCGGGACATCGGCTACAACTTCGCCGTCGACCGCTGCGGGACGGTCTACGAGGGCCGGGCGGGCGGGGTCGCCAAGCCGGTGCTCGGCGCGCACACCATGGGGTTCAACGCGGACAGCATGGGCATCGCGGTGATCGGCTCCTTCGGGGGCGCCGCCCCGCCGAAGGCGGCCGTCGACGCGGTGGCCCGGCTCACGGCCTGGAAGCTCGGGCTGTTCGGCGCGGACCCGAGGGCGAAGACCACCCTGAGGTCGGGCGGCGGGAACCGGTTCCCGAAGGGGACCAGCGTGAAGATGAACGTGATCTCGGGCCACCGCGACGGCTTCGCCACGGAATGCCCCGGCAGGCAGCTGTACAACCAGCTCCCGCCGACCCGCACGAGGTCGGCGAGGCTCCAGGGCCGCTGACGGCCGCCGCTGCCCTTGCCCTGGCCGGGCGGGGTGGCCCGGGTCCTGGCCGGGGGCTGCGGGGTGGCCGGGGTCGGTGCCGGGGCGGGGTGTCGTCCGGGACTGCATGATTTATGGCGCCCTGTCCGGGTTTGCGTTGGTGCCAGGTACCTCGCGCCAACACATCACGTTTTACGTCCCGGCCGACACCCCACCCCGTCCCCGCCCCCGGCCGGGCGTCAGCAGGTCCCGGCCGGCCAAAATCCAGCCCCGCCGGCGATTGAGGCGCGGGGTGCGGGGCGGAGTTCCGGGGAGGCGGTCCGCGCAGCGGCGGCGGGGCCGGACCCCCGGCGGGCTACGCTCAAGGCATGGCCGGCCGCTTCGACCCCCTCACCCGCACCGCCGTACGTGGCGGCCGTACCCAGGTACCCCCCGGGCCCGGGGCCGGGCCGAAGCCCTCCGCCGCCGCGCAGCGCCGCCGCTGGAGCCCCGGCGGGCCCGTCGACCTGGGGCTCACCCTCGGCCCGCTGCGCCGCGGCCCCGCCGACCCCACCTTCCGCGTCACCCCCGACGGCTCCGTCTGGCGGGCCACCCGCACCCCGCAGGGCCCGGCCACGCTCCGGGTCGGCCGGGCCGGAGCCGGCGAGGAGCTCGATGCGGAGGCCTGGGGCCCCGGCGCCGAGTGGGTGCTCGCGGAGCTGCCCCGGCTGCTCGGCGCCGACGACGATCCCGCCGCCTTCGTCCCCCGCCACCGCCTCGTGCACGCCAGCCACCGCCGCCGCCCCGGGCTGCGCCTGACCCGTACCGGGCTGGTGCTGGAGTCGCTGGTCCCGGTGGTGCTGGAGCAGAAGGTGACCAGCGACGAGGCCTACCGGTCCTGGCGCCGCCTGGTCCGCCAGTACGGGGAGCCCGCCCCCGGGCCGCAGGAGATGTACGTGATGCCCGACGCCCGCACCTGGGCGCTGATCCCGTCCTGGGACTGGCACAGGGCGGGAGTGGACGCGAAGCGTTCGGCGACCATCGTGCGCGCCGCCCGCGTGGCGGACCGGCTGGAGGAGGCCGCCGCGATGGACCTGCCGAGGGCGGCCGCCCGGCTGGAGGCCGTGCCCGGCATCGGCCCGTGGACCTCCGCCGAGACCCTCCAGCGCAGCAACGGCGCCGCCGACGCGCTCACCACGGGCGACCTCCACCTGCCCGGCATCGTCGGCTACGCCCTCACGGGCGACCGGGACGCCGACGACGACCGGATGCTGGAGCTGCTCGCCCCGTACGAGGGCCAGCGCCACCGCGCCGCCCGGCTCATCCTCCTCGCGGGCCGGACCCCGCCCCGCCGCGCGCCGCGCATGCCGCGCGGCGACATCGGCCGCCTCTAACGGACCTCGATGAACGCGTCCGCGGTCCGCTGCGCCCGCGCCGCCGGGGCCACGGCCGGGTGGCCGACCGCCACCGCGCCCATCGGGTCCCAGTCCTCCGGCAGCGCGAGCACCTTGCGCACCACGTCCCGGCAGAACATCGTCGAGGACACCCACGCCGAGCCCAGCCGCTCACCGGCCAGCGCCACCAGGAAGTTCTGCACGCCGGCGCCCATCGCGACGACGAACATCTCCCGTTCGGCCGCGTCCCGCCGCGCGTGCCCGTAGTCGTGCGCGCCGTCCGTCACCAGGCAGGGCACCACCAGGTACGGGGCCCGGCGCAGCACGTCCCCGCGCCGCACCCGCTTGGCGACGGACTCCTCGGACTTGCCGTCGGCGCGCAGGTCGGCGATCCACGCGTCGCGCATCGCGTCCAGCAGTTCCCGGCGCGCGGCCGCCGATTCCAGCAGGACGAAGCGCCACGGCGTCGTGTGGTGCGGCGCCGGGGCCGTCACGGCCGCGGCGACGGCCCGCCGTACCGCGCCCGGGTCCACCGGCTCGTCGGTGAAGTCCCGTACGGTGCGCCGCTGCGTGACGGCTTCCCGTACGGCCTCCGAGGTGCCCAGCCGGAACATGTCGTCGGCGGGGGCGCGCACCAGGTCCCGTGCCGAGGACCCTTCACCGCGGACGTGTCCCAGTCCGCGGACGACGGCCACGGGCAGCCCCGCCGCCTTGCCCTTGACCAGGTCGCCGGCGCCGGCCAGTTCGTCGGCGGTCGCCACGACCGTCGCGCTCAGCGGGTTGCCGTGCGCGTCGGTGCCGCCGCGCAGGTCGTCCAGGACCCGTACCCCGGCCGCGCCGATGGCGACGTCCGTCAGCCCGGTGCGCCAGGGCCGCCCGAACGTGTCGGTGACGATCACGCCGACGTCCACGGAGAGCAGCTCGCGCAGCCCCGCCCGGATCCGGGCCGCCGAGGCGTCCGGGTCCTCGGGCAGCAGGAGGACGGTGCCGGGCCCGGTGTTGGAGGCGTCGACGCCGGCGGCGGCCATCACCAGGCCCCGCCGGTCCTCCACGATCCGCAGCGTGCCCCGGCGCGCGACGACCCGTACGGTCTCGGCGTCTATGGCCTCCTCGCGGGAGGCCGCCGTGACGATCCGGCCCTCCGCCTTGGAGACGATCTTCGAGGTGACCAGCAGGACGTCCCCGTCGCGCAGGCCGGGCGAGGTCCCGGCGATCAGGGCCGCCAGGTCGTCGCCGGGACGGACCTCGGGGATCCCGGCCAGGGCCCGCACCTCGTACGAGGGGGCGGGCACGGTCACCGGGACGCCTCGGCGAGCTCCAGGGCGGCCCGCGCCATCGCGGCGGTGGCCTCCGTGTCGGTCATCATCAGCGGTACCGCCCGGCAGGTGATGCCGGCGGCCTCCACCTCGGCGACCGCGTCCGCGTCGGCGGTGTCCACGAGCCAGCCGTCGAGCAGGCCGGTCCCGTAGTGCAGGGCGACGGCGGCCGCGGTGGCCTCGACGCCGACGGCGGCCAGCACCTTGTCGGCCATGCCGCGCACGGGGGCGCCGCCGACGATGGGGGAGAGGCCGACGACGGGAGCGTCGGCGGCCGCGACGGCCTCCCGGATGCCGGGGACGGCGAGGATGGTGCCGACCGACACGACGGGGTTCGACGGCGGGAAGAGGATCACGTCGGCGGCGGCGATGGCCTCCAGCACGCCCGGTGCGGGCTTGGCCTGCTCGGCGCCGACGGGCACGACGGCCTCGGCGTCCACCGCGGCGCGCATCCGGACCCAGTACTCCTGGAAGTGGACGACCCGCCGCTCGCCGGACTCCGGGTCGGTGATGGCGACGTGGGTCTCGACGCGGTCGTCGGACATGGGCAGCAGCCGGACGCCGGGCTGCCAGCGGTCGCAGAGGGCCTCGGTGACGGCGCTGAGCGGGTAGCCGGCGCCGAGCATCTGCGTGCGGACGATGTGGGTGGCGAAGTCGCGGTCGCCGAGGCCGAACCAGGTGGGTCCGACCCCGTACGCCGCGAGTTCCTCCTTGACGGTGAAGGACTCGTCGGTGCGGCCCCAGCCCTGGTCCTCGTTGATGCCACCGCCGAGGGTGTACATCACGGTGTCCAGGTCGGGGCAGACCTTCAGCCCGAACAGGTGAATGTCGTCACCGGTGTTGCCGATGACCGTGATGTCCGCGTCGGGGACGGCGGACAGGAGTCCGCGCAGGAAACGGGCGCCGCCGATGCCGCCGGCCAGAACAACAATGCGCATGCGGACAGTCTGTCAGCCGCCGGCCGTCCCCCGACGGGGGGTGCAGGCCGGGTGGCGGGCGGGGGCGTCAGGCCGGTACGTGTTCCTCGCGGGCCGGGGAGCAGCTGTGCATGGGCATCTCGGTCAGGCCGGGGAAGTACACGTGCAGGCTGACGGCTCCGTCGAGGGTGTCGTTGACGACCTCGTGGGAGTAGCCGGGGGCGAAGACGCGCTGGGAGCCGGGGCCGAGGGCGAGCGGCCCGCGGGCGCTGTGCTCGGTGAGCTCGCCGTCCAGGACGGTCAGCACCCCGGAGGAGCCGCCGTGGCCGTGGCGGCCGCTGCCCTGGCCGGGGACCCAGCTGAGCAGCCAGACCTCGTAGCCGGGGCCGGTGCGCAGGCGGTGGTACCAGCGGGTGGTGGCGTCGTAGCGGACCAGGTGCTCCCAGCTCCCGCGGTCCTGTGCGATGGACCGGGCCAGACCCGCGAACTCGGCGACGGTGGCCGGGTGTTCGCGGGCGGGCTGCAGGAGGTGCTGGACGGAGAGGATGTCGCCGGCGATCTGGAGGTCGCTCTCGATCACGGAGGCCGTGGCGGTGGGGGCGGTGGTGGGAGCGGTGGCGGCGGGGGCGCTGTTCATCGTGGGGGTGTCCTCGACGGATGTCAGTCGTGCGGGGCGGTTGCTGTGGGGGAGTAGCCGGTGCTCGGACGGAGCCGGGGCTCCGGAGGCATCAACAGCTGCAACAGCAACAGCGAACCTGGGCAGCGCACAGGAACCCACGAATGGGGGTCCGGGTGGCGGCTGCGGGCGCTGACATGCGTACAAGGAGAACGGGGAAAGGGGCGGACTGTCAACCCAATGTCCGGTTTGAGGGAAAAGTTTCACCTCATCCGGTTACCGTGCGCGGAGAAAGGTTTGTGCAGTCGGGTCCAGGGGATGTGCCGTTCAGTCCCGCCCGAGCCGCCTTCAAACCCGTAGCCCGCACTCGTAACCGGAATGTGATCCGCGCCGCATCTTCGGCCGAATCGCAACCCCGCCCCGGAGCGAATCGTCGGCAACGAGAGAGGGTGGCGCCCGCGCGACACCTGAGCCATGTGTCACGATTTTTGGCGATATGAACACTTTCTGCATAGGCTTGGTTCCGCAGAGTGAATAAGGCGCCCAATAGCAGATCTCGGCTTGACTGCGCCGGAGCCACGCACTTGTAATTTCACTCGTGTCGTTACCTGGCGATCAGTAACGGCAACACCACGGGGACGCACAGAAGAGCGAGGGGCGCACATGACCGAGCTGTTTCAGGAACTGCTGGTCGAGGAGGCGGACGAGGAGCTCGGATGGCAGGAGCGCGCGCTGTGCGCCCAGACCGACCCCGAGTCCTTCTTTCCCGAGAAGGGCGGCTCCACCCGCGAGGCCAAGAAGGTCTGCCTGGCCTGTGAAGTCCGGTCCGAATGCCTGGAGTACGCCCTCGCCAACGACGAGCGATTCGGCATCTGGGGCGGCCTCTCCGAGCGCGAGCGCCGCAGGCTGAAGAAGGCGGCGGTCTGATCCGGCCGCACCGGCCGCACCGCCCCCGCCGGGACACCCGTCCCGCCGCCCACCCCATACCCGAGGGCCCGGCCCCCACGGCGCCAGGCCCCCCGCGCACCACCACCGCACACCGCACGACGCGCACCACCGGTACACAGGGCAAACGGTCCGCCTCCCGCACCTTCCCCGCAGGAGGCGGACCGTCGCGTTCCGGGCCCTGCGCGGGCGAGGCGGACCGTCACCTTCCCGGCCCCGCGCACACGAGGCGGACCGTCCCCTTCCCAGCCGTTAGGGTGGGGCGCTGTCCAGCAGCCTCCGAGGGCACACCACCCCCGGATCCCCGGCCGGAGGGCCCGTACCGCGATGTCCCTGCACAGCAACTCGACGGCCTCCCACCAGGCAGCCGCCACCCCCGAGTTCCCCCGGCACGTCGTCACCGCGGTCCTCGTCGCCCACGACGGAACCCGCTGGCTGCCCCAGACCCTCGCCGGCCTCCTCGCCCAGGAACGCCCCGCGCAGAGCCACGTCGCCGCCGACACCGGCAGCGCCGACGATTCCGCGCGCCTGCTCGACCAGGCCTTCGGCGACGACCGCGTCCTGCACCTCGCCCGGCGCACCGGCTTCGGCGCCGCCGTCGACGAAGCCGTCCGCAGCGCGCCGGTCCTGACCGCCGAGGAGCTCCCGTACCTCAAGCGGCCCAGCGGCTGGGACCCCGTCAGCCGCACCTGGCGCGACGACGCCCACGACCTCCCCGACCTCCCCCACGGCGAACCCGTCCAGTGGCTCTGGCTGCTCCACGACGACAGCGCCCCCGAACCGGACGCCCTCGCCGAACTCCTGCGCGTCGCCGACGAGAACCCCGACGCCGCCGTCATCGGCCCCAAACTGCGCGGCTGGTACGACAAGAAGCAGCTCCTCGAAGCCGGCGTCACCATCGCCCGCAGCGGCCGCCGCTGGACCGGCCTCGACCGCCGCGAACAGGATCAGGGCCAGCACGACCAGGTCCGCCCCGTCCTGTCCGTCTCCACCGCCGGCATGCTCGTGCGCCGCGACGTCTACGACGCCCTCGGCGGCTTCGACCGCCGCCTGCCCCTCATGCGCGACGACGTCGACCTGTGCTGGCGCGCCCACAGCGCCGGCCACACCGTCCTCGTCGCCCCCGACGCCGTCCTGCGCCACGCCGAGGCCGCCGCCCGCGAACGCCGCACCGTCGACTGCGCCGGCCGCTCCGCCGTCGACCCCCACCGCGTCGACAAGGCCGGCGCCGTCTACACCCTGCTGGCCAACTGCTCCGGCCGTGGCCTGCCCTACGTCCTGCTGCGCCTGGTCCTCGCCACCCTCCTGCGCACCCTCGGCTACCTCGTCGGCAAGGCCCCCGGCCAGGCCGTCGACGAGTTCACCGGCCTCCTCGCCACCCTGCTGCGCCCCGGCCGGATCCTCGCCGCCCGCAAGGCCCGCCGCCGGCCCGCCGTCCCCGCCGCCGACCTGCGTCCCCTCTTCCCCCCGCCGGGAGCCACCCTGCGGGCGGGCGCCGAACAGCTCGCCGGCCACTTCGGCTCCGGACAGGGCGCCGACACCGCCCCCGCCGGACGGCACGGCGGAGCCGTCGAATCCGGACCCGGCGGCGACGATGCCGACTACCTGGAGATCGAACAGTTCGGCCGGCTCAAGCGGATCGCCCGCAGGCCCGCCCCCGTCCTCTTCGCACTCCTGCTGCTGGTCTCCCTCGCCGCCTGCCGCGCCCTGATCGGCGGCGGCGCCCTGATGGGCGGCGCCCTGCTCCCCGCCCCGCCCGGCGCCCTCGACCTGTGGCACGCCTACACCGGCGACTGGCAGCCCGTCGGCATCGGCACCACCGTCGGGGCGCCCCCCTACCTCGCGGTCCTCGCCGCCTTCGCCGCGCCCCTGCTCGGCTCCACCAAGGCCGCCCTGACCCTGCTGCTCGTCTGCTCCGTCCCCCTCTGCGGGCTCACCGCCTACTTCGCCTCCCGCCCCCTCGTCACCTCCCGCCTGCTGCGCGCCTGGGCCGCCGTCGCCTACGCCTTCCTGCCCGCCGTCACCGGAGCCCTCGCCGGGGGCCGCCTGGGCACCGCCGTCCTCGCCGTCCTGCTGCCGCTCCTCGCCCGCTCCGCCGTCGCCGCCTTCGGCTTCGCCGACCGCGAGACCACCGGATCCTGGCGGGCCGTGTGGACGTACACCCTGCTGCTGACCCTTACCACCGCCTTCACCCCCGTCGTGTGGCCGCTCGCCGCCGTCCTGGGCACCGGCGCGCTCCTCGTGCGCCGCGCGCGCTGGAAGGCGTACGCCCCCCGGCTGCTCGCCACCCTCGCCGTCCCCCTGGCCGTCCTCGCGCCCTGGTCCCTGGGCCTGCTCGCCCACCCCGGCCGCTTCCTGCGCGAGGCCGGACTGCCCTACGGCAGCGGCTCCGCCACCGCCCTCGGCCTGCTCGGCGCCAGCCCCGGCGGCCCCGGCACCACCGGCGGACTGCTCTTCGCCGGAACCGTCCTCGCCGCCCTGGCCGCACTGCTCCGCGCCGACCGGCGCTTCGCCGTGGCCGTCGCCTGGACCACCGCCCTGGCCGCCCTGTTCCTCGCCGTCCTCCTCAACCGCGACGGCTGGGCGGGCCCCGCCACCCTCGTCCAGGGACTCGCGCTGATCGCGGCCGCCGTGCTCGGCGCCGACGGCGCCAGGGAGCGGGTCGCCGCCCGCAGCTTCGGCTGGCGCCAGCCGCTCGCCGCCCTCGTCGCCCTCGGCGCGGCCCTCGGCCCGCTGCTCCTCGCCGCCGTCTGGACCGTCGCCGGAGCCGACGGACCGCTGGGACGGCGCGACCCCGTCCAGGTCCCGGCCTTCGTCGCCGCCCAGTCCGACGACAGCAACCGCACCCGCACCCTCGTGCTGGCCGGCGACTCGCCCGCCACCGTCTCCTACACCCTGGTCCGCGGCTCCGGCGTCCGCCTCGGCGACGCCGAACTCCTCGCCGGGGCAGGCTCCGAGCCCCGCCTCGCCCAGGCCGTCTCCAGCCTGGTCTCCGGATCCGGAGCAGACCAGTCCGAGCAGCTCGGCGCGTTCGCCGTCCGCTACGTGATGATCCCGCCCGGCGGCTCCCCCGCGATGCGCCGGACCCTCGACGGGACCCCCGGCCTGCGCCAGCGCCACCAGGACGACGGCACCGCCATCTGGGAGGTCCAGCGGCTGCCCGCCCGCGTCGCGATCCTCCCCGGCAAGCAGGGCCAGGCCACCGTCGCCGTCGACGCCGGACCCGTCGAGGCCCATGCCAAGATCCCGGCCGGCGAGGAGGGCCGCACCCTGCGCGTCGCCGACCGCGCCGACCCGGGCTGGCACGCCACCCTCGACGGCAAGCCCCTCAAGCCCAAGGCCCTCGAAGGCCGCGACGGCTGGGCACAGGGCTTCGCCCTCCCCAAGGAGGGCGGCCGCCTCGCCCTCGTCCACACCGACTCCCTGGCCCGCGACGCCTGGCACTGGACGCAGGGGATCCTCGCGCTGGTGCTGCTGGTGATGGCCCTGCCCGGCCGCCGCGCCCGCCTCGACGACGACCTGCCCGAGGAGGACGCCGCCGCCCCCGCCGCGGACGGCGCCGGGGCGAGCGTGCCCGGAC
>NZ_JBFRER010000171.1:0-12135 GCF_052114405.1 Streptomyces sp. M-16
GCCCGCCCGTACCCGCGCCGGTACCTGCGCCCGTACCCGCGCCGGTACCGGGCTCGGCGACGGCGCCCGTGCCCCCGGCGGCGGCTTCCTCACCGGCCTTGCGCTGCTCGTGGAAGGCCAGGATCTGGAGCTCGATCGACAGGTCGACCTTGCGGACGTCCACGCCGTCGGGCACGGACAGCACGGTCGGCGCGAAGTTCAGGATGGAGGTGACCCCGGCGGCGATGAGCCGCTCGCTCACCTGCTGCGCGGCGCCGGCCGGGGTCGCGATGACCCCGATCGAGACGCCGTCCTCCTCGATGATCTTCTCCAGGTCGTCGGTGTGCCGCACGGGCATCCCGGCGACCGGCTTGCCGGTCATCGCGGGGTCGGCGTCGATCAGCGCGGCCACGCGGAAACCGCGGGAGGCGAAGCCGCCGTAGTTGGCGAGCGCGGCGCCGAGGTTTCCGATGCCGACGATGACGACCGGCCAGTCCTGGGTCAGGCCGAGTTCGCGGGAGATCTGGTAGACGAGGTACTCGACGTCGTAGCCGACGCCCCGCGTCCCGTAGGAACCGAGGTACGAGAAGTCCTTGCGCAGCTTCGCCGAGTTGACCCCGGCGGCGGTCGCGAGCTCTTCGGAGGACACCGTGGGCACCGATCGCTCGGAGAGCGCGGTGAGGGCGCGCAGGTACAGCGGAAGCCGGGCGACAGTGGCCTCGGGAATACCTCGGCTGCGGGTCGCCGGTCGGTGAGTTCGGCCAGTTGCCACGATGCTCCTGCGGGATGAGCGGGGCTGCAGGCGGCCACTTGTCCCAGGACCGCCCCGTCGGATGCAGGCTATGTCTTTGTGAACGCGTGCACAAAGATTGTGTCCGCTTTGTCCGAGCAAAGTGACCGGGGTCACGCGGGCCGGGCAGGGAAGGCCGGAACCGGGAACGGGCCGAACCCGTTCAAATCCCGAGGGGGGCAAAGCGGTACACACTCCTCATCAATACGCCCCCGAGTCCCCATAAATCGCCCACGATGGTAACCGCCGGAGCGGTCAGGCTCCCAATGCCCGTCGCAGCCGGTCGGGGTTCACCCTCCAGAAGGTGTGCTGTTCGCCGTCGATCAACACCACCGGAATCTGCTCCCAGTGCAGCCGGTAGAGCTCCTCGTCCTGCGAGATGTCCTTCTTCTCCCACTGTGCGCCCGTCTCGGCGCAGATCGATTCGATGACCTCCTGGGCGTCGTCACACAGATGGCACCCCGGCTTCCCGATGAGCGTGACCATCCGCTCCCCGGGACGCTTCTTTTCCTTACGGCGCAGCAAAGGACTCATGTCCTCATTGTCCCGCGCCGCGCCGCGGCGCCCGAAGAGTTAACCGCTCCGTTTCCCGGCGGTTCGGGAACTCCCGAACACAGTGGCTATGCTCGCGTCATGGCCGCTCTGGGATGGCTCACCCCCCGTAGGCGCTCCGCGACCGCGCGGAGCGTGCTGGCAGGCGAGGCCTCGGCCGAGGCCGCCCGCAAGACCGCGCAGGCCGAAGCCCCACCTCACACGACACCGCCGCAGGACGAGGCCGGACAGGCCCTCCCGGCGGCCGCCGCCGCGCCCGCGACGGACGTCCCCGAGACCGCCCCCGAGCCGGAGTTCCCCGTTCCGGGCGACGACCTGGCCGCCGCCTTCTTCGACCTCGACAACACCGTCATGCAGGGCGCCGCGATCTTCCACTTCGGCCGCGGCCTCTACAAGCGCGAGTTCTTCCGCCGCCGCGAACTGGCCCGCTTCGCCTGGCAGCAGGCCTGGTTCCGGCTCGCCGGGGTCGAGGACCCCGACCACATGCAGGACGCCCGCGACAGCGCCCTGTCCATCGTCAAGGGCCACAGGGTCTCGGAGCTGATGTCCATCGGCGAGGAGATCTACGACGAGTACATGGCCGAGCGGATCTGGCCCGGCACCCGCGCCCTCGCCCAGGCCCACCTCGACGCCGGCCAGAAGGTGTGGCTGGTCACCGCCGCGCCCGTGGAGACGGCCACGATCATCGCCCGCCGCCTGGGCCTGACCGGCGCCCTGGGCACCGTCGCGGAGTCCGTGGACGGCGTGTACACCGGCCGCCTGGTCGGCGAGCCCCTGCACGGCCCCGCCAAGGCCGAGGCGGTGCGCGCGCTGGCCGCCGCGGAGGACCTGGACCTCGCCCGCTGCGCCGCGTACAGCGATTCGCACAACGACATCCCGATGCTGTCGCTGGTCGGACATCCGTACGCGATCAATCCCGACACAAAACTGCGCAAGCATGCCCGGGCCAACGACTGGCGGCTGCGCGACTACCGGACCGGCCGCAAGGCCGTGAAGGTCGGCGTCCCGGCCGCCGCCGGAGTCGGCGCCATCGCAGGTGGCGCGGCCGCCGCCATCGCCCTGCACCGCCGCCGCAAGTAGCGGCACGGGCCCCGGCCCGGCCACGCGCCCCGCCGCGCCCAACCGCCCACCCCTACCCGCGCTGTCGGCGCGGCACTCCGGCCTGCCCGACTCGGTCGCGAGCCAGCGTGGAAGCGTCCATTCCGCGCACCCATCCGATCAAGAACCGATCATCAACCAGGTCTGAATATGCCCTGGACACGCAACAGAAGTGTCGGAACCGGTGATTTCAGCAACTGGGTGTAGTGCTGCCTGTACGAAGCGTTATTCTCCTCAAACGCATGCCACCGCCCATCTGTCGCCACGACGGGTGAACGGTCCCGCACTGCACGTGATGGAAGCTCTGCCTCTGGGAGTCCCGTGTACCCACCTGTCGGGGTTGACGCCTCGGGCCTGGCTACGCTGCGCGCAACGGTCCTCGACCACCTGCGCGGCTTCGTCCCCACCGCGTACGCCGTCCCCGCCCTCGC
Source organism: Streptomyces sp. M-16 (assembly GCF_052114405.1). Lineage (NCBI taxonomy): Bacteria > Bacillati > Actinomycetota > Actinomycetes > Kitasatosporales > Streptomycetaceae > Streptomyces > Streptomyces sp. M-16. Next base: position 2,851 of record NZ_JBFRER010000171.1, read on the forward strand.
CGCCGCGGTCCCTGCCGGCCTCGGCCCGGCCGGTCCTTGCTACGCCCTGACCGACGGCGGGGCGACGGTGGGCAGACGAGGCCGAACGGGCGCGAGCCCCGCCGGCACCGCAGCCGCCGGCGCGCCCGCCGCCCGCCGCCCCACCGCGGACAGCGACCAGGCCCGCATGATGGACCTGGTCGAACGCGCGCAGGCCGGCGAGGCCGAGGCCTTCGGCCGCCTCTACGACCAGTACAGCGACACGGTGTACCGCTACATCTACTACCGCGTCGGGGGCAAGGCGACCGCGGAGGACCTCACCAGTGAGACCTTCCTGCGCGCGCTGCGCCGCATCTCCACCTTCACCTGGCAGGGCCGCGACTTCGGCGCCTGGCTGGTGACCATCGCGCGGAACCTGGTGGCGGACCACTTCAAGTCCAGCCGCTTCCGCCTGGAGGTCACCACCGGCGAGATGCTCGACGCCAACGAGGTCGAGCGCAGCCCCGAGGACTCCGTGCTGGAGTCCCTCTCCAACGCGGCCCTGCTCGAAGCCGTGCGCAAACTCAACCCCCAGCAGCAGGAGTGCGTCACCTTGCGCTTCCTGCAGGGCCTCTCGGTCGCCGAGACGGCCCGGGTGATGGGGAAGAACGAGGGCGCCATCAAGACGCTCCAGTACCGGGCGGTCCGCACCCTGGCCCGCCTGCTCCCGGACGACGCCCGCTGACCCGCTCCCCCTCGCCCCGTCCCCGTCCCCGTCCCCCACGCCTCCCCCACTCCCGGCGGACCACCGACCCCGTCCGCCGGACCCCGCAGTAACGACAACCCGACGCCTACTCCCGGTGACCCCTCGATGACGCTGTGGTCCGATCATCCTTCGTCCGTAACCCAAGTGCCGCGCCGCTCGTTGTGCGGGATGCAGGCTCCCTGTGGACACGCCCTGCCCGAAGCCGCTCACCCGAAAGTGTGGATGTGCTCAAGGAAGGCAACCTTCCGGACAGCTTGGGGAGTCGATCGTCATGACGAGAGGAGGTGCCGCCAGTGATCGCGAACGTTACTCCGCACCGGCGGGCGAACGCCTTCGCCCAGGCCCTGGAGGATCGGACCACGTCCGACCTTTCGGAACCGGACCCGGCGGCCGAGCAGTCCGAGGCACCTGCCGAACCTGCCGACCACGACCGGCTGTTGGCCCTGGCGAGCGTGCTCGGCGAAAGAATGCCGCGCCCGGTGCTGGACCCCGAGGTCAAAGTGGTGCAACGAGCCCAGCTCGTCGCCGCCATGGAGGCCATGGTGATGGAGGAGAGGGCCGGGGGCGGTGCCGCCGAGGACCCTCTGATGCCCGAGCAGCGGACCGGCCGCGGCGCCCACCGGGCGACCTCGCTCCGGAAATTGCGGCCCCGCTCCCGCTGGTCCAAGGGCATCGCAGCGGGGGGCCTCACCGTGGGTGTGGCCGCAGGGGCCTTCAGCGGAGTGGCCGCTGCCAGCACCGACGCCCTGCCCGGTGACTCCCTCTACCCCGTCAAACGGGGCATGGAGGATCTGAAGCTGGGCATGGCCGACGAGGACGCGGACCGGGGCGAGCTCTACCTGGACCAGGCCTCGAACCGGCTGTCGGAAGCGCGCCGGCTCATGGAACGCGGCCGTTCGGGCCCGCTGGACCACGAGGTGCTGGGCGCGATCCGCCGGGCCCTCGCGGGCATGAAACACGACGCCGCCGAAGGCCACCGGCTGCTCCAGGCGGCGTACGAACGGGACGGATCGCTCGGCCCGATCCAGACGCTGTCCTCGTTCTCCCAATCCCATCGCGACGCGTGGGGCAGGCTCCGGGAGAAGCTCCCGCCGCAGCTCAACGATGTCGGGGGCGAGGTCGAATCGGTGTTCCAGGCCATAGACGAAGACGTGGCGCCGCTCCAGGGACTGCTCCCCAAGCCCCCGGAACAGACGCGCGGCTCGGGCGCGCCCGCCAAACAGCCCAGCAGTCCGGCGGCGGGCAAGCAGCAGACCCCGCCGGAACCGGGCGCCTCCTCCCAGGCGGTGCCCCAGGGCACCCCCAGCCCCTCCGGCAGCCGGCCCCCGGCTCCCGGCGCGGGCGGCCTCCTGGGCGGCGCGGGCGACCTGCTCCACCCCCCGGCCCCGGGCCACTCCGCCCCGCCCTCCTCGGCGACCCCGGACCAGCCCAAGCCGGACATCACCCTCCCGCCGCTCCTCCCGGGCCTCCTCCCGGGCCTGGGCATCAACGCGGAGGACGCCGGCCAGTAGCCGACCCGAAAGCGGGGGCCGCGCACCGCGCGACCCCCGCTTCGTCCTGCCACCGTTCGATGGCGCCGGCTCAGAAGAACACCGAACGCCGCTGCACCAGCAGCTTGTAGAGGGTGTGCTGGATCTGCTCCCGGACCTGGTCCGTGAGGTTGAACATCAGCATCGGGTCCTCCGCCGCCTCCGGCGCGTACCCGTCCGTCGGGATCGGCTCCCCGAACTGGATCGTCCACTTCGTCGGCAGCGGCACCGCTCCCAGCGGCCCCAGCCACGGGAACGTCGGCGTCACCGGGAAGTACGGCAGCCCCAGCAACCGCGCCAGGGTCTTCGCGTTGCCGATCATCGGATAGATCTCCTCCGCGCCCACGATCGAGCAGGGCACGATCGGAGTACCCGCCCTCAGCGCCGTCGAGACGAAGCCGCCCCGCCCGAACCGCTGGAGCTTGTACCGCTCGCCGAACGGCTTCCCTATCCCCTTGAAGCCCTCCGGCATCACCCCGACCAGCTCCCCGGCCTCCAGGAGCCGCTGCGCGTCCTCCGCGCAGGCCAGCGTGTGCCCGGCCTTGCGGGCGACCTCGTTGACCACCGGCAGCATGAACACCAGGTCCGCCGCCAGCAGCCGCAGGTGCCGCTCCGCGGGATGCCGGTCGTGCACGGCGACCTGGAGCATCAGCCCGTCCAGCGGGAGCGTCCCCGAGTGGTTCGCCACGATCAGCGCACCGCCCTCCTTGGGGATGTTCTCGATGCCCTTGACCTCCACCCGGAAGTACTTGTCGTACAGCGGCCGCAGCAGGGACATCAGGACCTGGTCCGTCAGTTCCTTGTCGTAGCCGAAGTCGTCGACCTCGTACTCCCCGGTGATCCGTCGCCGCAGGAACGCCAGCCCGCCCGCGATCCGCCGGTCCCAGCCGTCACCGGACCTCGCCGGAACCGGCTCAGGGCCGGACCCTGCGGGGGGCTCCACCGGGTCGGCCGGGTCCACCGGGTCCGCCGGGTGGTCCGCCGACTCCACCGGAGCGGGCACCGCCCGTACCTTCCGGACCGCGCCGCGCCGGCGCGGCCGGTCCTCGTCGAACGGGATGACCTTCGCGTCCGCCACTATCGCTTCGCTCCCTCGTCCACACCGGCACCCACATCCAGGCCCTCCACCTTCAGCACGGCCGCCGCCCGCCGCACGGCCCGCTCCACCCGCTCCGGGGGCAGGAGGCCGCTCCCGCGGCTGCGCGCGAAGTCGGCGAAGGTCTCCACGGTCGTGTACATCGGCCGGAACCCGAGGGTGTCCCGCATCTGCGAGGTCTCCACGACCCGGCCGTGGGTCAGCAGCCGGATCTGCTCCGGGGAGAAGTCCGTCACCCCGACCGCGCGCAGCGCCGACCCCACCCACGTCACCGCGGGCAGCAGCAGCGGCACCGTCGGCCGCCCCAGCCTCCGTGAGCACTGCGACAGCAGCAGCACCCCGTCCCCCGCGATGTTGAACGTGCCGCTGTTCAGCGTCCCCCGCTGCGGCTCCCCCGCCGCCAGCCGGAGCACGTCCACCACGTCGTCCTCGTGGACGAACTGCAGCCTCGGGTCGTAGCCCAGCACCGTCGGCATCACCGGCATCGAGAAGTACTCCGCCAGCGCCGAATCCGCGAACGGCCCCAGGATGTTCGCGAAGCGCAGCACGCACACCGCCACGTCCGGTCGCCGGCGCGCGAAACCCCGTACGTATCCCTCGACCTCCGCCGCGTCCTTCGCGAAGCCGGCGCTCGGCAGGGACTTCGGCTGGGTGGTCTCGGTGAAGACGGCCGGGTCCCGGGAGGTGCCCCCGTACACGCTGGTGCTCGACTTCACCACGAGCCGTCGTACCGTCGGCGACTTCTGGCAGGCCCCGAGGAGCTGCATCGTCCCGATGACGTTCGTTTCCTTGACGGCACTGCGCCCGCCCGGGGCGCCCGCGGCGCCGCCCGTGACGGCCAGGTGGACCACCGTGTCCACGGCGTGCTCGGCGAGCACGCGGGCGATGGCCGACTGCCTGATGTCCATACGCACGAACTCGGCCGAGCCGAGCCGGTGCGGCGGGCTCACCGCGTCGACCGCGATGACCCGTTCCACCTCCGGGTCGCGCTGGATGCGCCGCACGAAGCGGCCTCCCAGCTGCCGGGCAGCCCCGGTGACGAGCACGACCTTGCCCACGAGCTCAGCGCCTCCCTCGAAGAAGTACCCCGGCTGCACCGCAGCCCCTCCACCAGGATGGTGGAGGGGCTGCGGAGAACACGTACAGCTGCCGTTTACTTCTTGTTACGGCGCTGGACGCGGGTGCGCTTGAGCAGCTTGCGGTGCTTCTTCTTAGCCATCCGCTTGCGCCGCTTCTTGATAACAGAGCCCACGACTACCCTCGCTCACTTCTCGGAACATCCCCGCCTGGGCGGGGATCGGTGCGGGGCGTCTGGGCCCACACGACCTACGTCGGCCTAGCCTACCCGCCCGGAGTCCAGGCTTGTAATCCGAGCCCTCCGTAGATCCTCCCGAGCCTCAGTCTCAGGCCGACTCCACCCCCACATAGGACTCCCGGAGGTACTCGTGGACCGCGTTCTCGGGGACCCGGAAGGACCGGCCCACCCGGATTGCGGGCAGATGACCGTTGTGCACCAGCCGGTACACGGTCATCTTCGACACTCGCATCACCGAGGCGACCTCCGCCACGGTCAGGAACTGAACCTCACTGAGAGGCCTCTCGCCAGCAGCCATGACACACCTTGACCTTCCGCGCATGACGGGCACCGGCTTCCCCTCCGGTTACTCCTCGTCGTCGCACGCTCACTCCCCAGAGTAGGGGCGTGTGATACGAGTGGGGAAGAGGAGCTACGGCCACTCCTGACGCCCCGGCAGCCGCGCACGGCGCAGCACGTACCGGGCGAGCGGACCGTAGTGCTCCGGGCGCGCCCCGTCATCAAGCGGAACGGTCACCGCGACCCGCCCCTCGGCCTCCCCGACGAACAGCGCGGGATCATCCGCGTCGGCCAGCCCGATCGCGTCCACACCGAGCTGACCTGCGCCGCAGACCCACCCGTGATCCCCGACCACCAGTTCCGGCAGCGGCCCCCCGGCCTCCGCCAGCGCCCCCAGAGCGATCCGAACCGGCAGCGGCGAATGGGAGTGCACGCCGGTCGCACTCCCGGCCCGCCGCGCGCCGGGTTCCCGCACCAGTGCGACTCCCCGTACGTAATCGATCCGGTAGGGGCGTACGCCGAACCGGGTCGCCATGTCGACACCGACCCCCTGCGCCGGGGTGAGGACATCACATCCCGCCGCCGACAGCGCCCCGGCCAAAGCGGCGTAGAACCCCAGGAGGCCCTGCGGATGCCCCGTGCCGAACAGCACGGGCGACCGCGCCCCGGCCGCCGCGCCCAACCTCTCCGCGAAGGCCCCCAGGGCCGCCACCGTCAGCTCCGGATCGATCACCTCCGGCCCGCTGACGTGCGCCGGATCCGCCGAGACCCCGCACTTGGCCGCCATCAGCCGCAGCAGCTCGCCCTCGCCCCAGCCCCGCTCCGGGTCCAGCCCCAGCAGCACCCGCGGGTCCCCCGCCGCGAACAGCCGGTAACGACGCAGGCTCGACTCCCTCGACGTGGTGACGGGCCCGGCCAACCGGGCGGCCACCAGATGCGCACGCAACGCGCCGGTGCTCAACACCCTCCGATGCTGTCGCACCCCATCTGGCGCTTCATCAGTTCTCTGGAACCGCCCCACAGTTGGCGTAACGGTGCATCGTCACACGAGCATCCCCCGCAACGGGAACACCGCCCGGCGCGTCGCCAGAACGGCCTGATCCGTCGCGTCCGCCGGATCGTAACCGGCCTCCCAGTCCCGCCACCGCGCGTCACGGCCGTCCGTCATCCGCGCCGGCCCCGGCTGCCGCGTCCGCGCGTACACCTGGTCCCGCCACTCCTGCGGAACCTCCGCCGCCGGGTCCACCGGCCGGTGCGCCGCGATCCCCACCAGGTGCGTCCACGACCGCGGTACGACGTCCACCACCGCGTACCCGCCGCCGCCCAGAGCCAGCCACCGCCCGCCCGCGTGCTCGTGCGCCAGCCGGTGACAGGCCTCCTGCACCGCCCGCTGCGCGTCCAGCGACACCGCCAGATGGGCGAGCGGGTCCTCGAAGTGCGTGTCGGCCCCGTGCTGGGTCACCAGCACCTGCGGCCGGAAGTCCGCCAGCAGCTCCGGCACCGTCGCGTGGAAGGCCCGCAGCCAGCCCTCGTCACCCGTCCCGGCGGGCAGCGCCACGTTCACCGCGGACCCCTCGGCCGCCGCGCCGCCCGTCTCCTGCGGCCAGCCCGTCTGCGGGAACAGCGTCCGCGGATGCTCGTGCACCGACACCGTCAGGACCCGCGGATCGTCCCAGAACGCCGTCTGCACGCCGTCCCCGTGGTGGACGTCCACGTCGACGTACGCCACCCGTTCGGCCCCCAGCTCCAGCAGCCGCGCGATGGCCAGGGCCGCGTCGTTGTACACGCAGAACCCGGCGGCCCCACCCGGCATCGCGTGGTGCAGCCCACCCGCGAAGTTCACCGCGTGCTCCGCCTCACCGGCCCAGAGCGCCTCCGCCCCCGCCACCGACTGGCCGGCGATCAGCGCCGAGGCCTCGTGCATGCCGGGGAACGCCGGATCGTCCACCGTCCCGAGCCCGTACGAACCGTCGGCCACCGCCGGGTCGGCCGACACCTCGCGCACCGCGGCCACGTAGTCCTCACGGTGCACCAGCCGCAGCGTCGAATCGCCGGCCGCCCGGGCCGCCCGCACCTCCATCGCCCGGTCCAGCCCGAAGGCGCGCACCAGGCCCATGGTCAGCGCCAGGCGCACCGGGTCCATCGGATGGCTCGGTCCGAAGTCATACCTCGTTACCGCCTCGTCCCACATCAACAGCCCGGTCACCGGCTCGCCGCTCATGCCCGACACCGTATCGGGCCCGTTCCGGACCGAACGAGCGGGCCTGGGAGAGCGTGACCAGCACGAGCACCATCGGTACGAGCATCGCCCCCCGGTAGCTCCAGGCGTCCCCGATCCCGCCGACGAGCGGCGAACCGACCAGGAAACCCACGTAGTTGAAGATGTTCAGCCGCGCGACCGCCGTGTCCGAAGCCCCCGGGAAGAGCCGCCCCGCGGCGGCGAAGGTCTGCGGCACGATCACGCACAGCCCGATGCCCAGCAGCGTGAACCCGAGCATCCCCGTCCACGCCCGGGGCGCGGCGGCCACCACCGCGAACCCGCCGGCGGCCACCACCGTCCCGCCCCGCACCACGGCCACCGCCCCGAACCGGCGCACCCCGAGGTCGCCCACGGCCCGCCCGATCAGGGTCGTCACCATGTACACGTTGTACGGGACCGTCGCCAGCTGCTCCGAGCTGCCCAGCACGTCCTGGAGGTACTTGGCACTCCAGTTCGCCACCGTCGAGTCCCCGATGTACGCGCACGCCATCACCAGGCACAGCGGCAGCAGCAGCTTCCCGCCCCTGGCCGGCCACCCCTCGGCCGCCTCCCCGGCCCCGCCGGCCGCCGCCGCGTCCACGTAGGACCGGCTGCCCACCAGCGCCACCGGCAGCAGCACCACCACGGCCGGCAGGTACCCGGTGAACAGCGCCAGGTGCCAGTGCGCGCCCGCCCAGGCCGCCGAGGCCCCCAGGATCCCGCCGAGGCTGTACGCCGCGTGGAACCCGAGCATGATGCTGCGCCCGTACGCCCGCTGGAGGCTCACCCCCAGCATGTTCATCGAGGCGTCCAGTGCCCCGACCGCCAGCCCGAACACCCCCAGGGCCACCGCGACGTGCCACATCCGGGTACCGGCCCCGACGCCGAGCAGCGCCAGCAGCACGACGGGCTGGGCCCACCGCAGTACCGTGCTCGGCGCGATCCGCTTCACCAGGTGCTCGGTGGCGACGCTGGAGACCCCGGCGAGGATCGGCACGGCGGCGAGGAAGGCGGGCAGCAGCCCGTCGGATATCCCGTACTGGTCCTGGATGGCCGGGATGCGGGTCACGAGCAGGGCGAAGGCGACGCCCTGCGCGAAGAAGCTGAACCCGAGCGCGCCCCGCCCGCGCCGCAGCCGCACGTCAACTGTCATGGCGGCACAGCGTAGGCGCCCCACTTACCGGTGGGTAGAGAGATCACACACCCAATCCGAGCAGGGCGGAGAGCTCCTTCATCTCGCCGAAGTAGCCGGTGGCCCCGGGGAGGGCGGCGGCGGGGGACATCGAGGTGTACACGAGGACGTCCATCCCCGCGGCCCGTGCGGCCTCCACCCCGAGCGGACTGTCCTCGACCACCACGCACCGCGCGGGCTCGACGCCCATCATGTCGGCGGCGTGCAGGAACAGGTCCGGGGCAGGCTTGCCCCGCCCCACGTCCTCCGCACTGAAGATCCACTCTTCCTCGAACCACTCCCCCAGGCCGGCGCTGCGGTGTCCGACCCGGATCCGCTCATGGGTCCCGGAGGAGGCCAGGCAGTACGGCACCCCCTGCGCGGACAGCTCGGCCAGCACCTCGGTGACCCCGGGGACGGGCTTCAGCTCCCGCGCGAACCCGGCGGCGATCCGTTCCTCCAGGGTGTGGTCGAACTCCTCGGGCAGCCGCTGCCCCGTCCGTTCGAAGACCAGGTCGTGCACCCGGTGCACCGCCGCACCCATGTAGTCCCGCAGGGACTCCTCGTAGGTGGTGGGGTGCCCGATCTCCGTCAGGTACGCGGACAGGATGGAGTTGGCGAGCGGCTCGCTGTCCACGAGGACGCCGTCGTTGTCGAAGATGACCAGCTCATAGCCCATCCACCCAGCGTACGAGCGACCGGCGCGGGTTCCCGGCAACCCCGTGCGGGTAAACGGTGGAACCGACGGTTGACCCGCCCCCGGCCGGCCCTGCGGGGACCGGGTAAAGGCCCGTAAACGCAGAAAAGCCCCGCACCATAAGGTGCGGGGCTTTCCCACAATGATTGTTCGGCGGCGTCCTACTCTCCCACAGGGTCCCCCCTGCAGTACCATCGGCGCTGAAAGGCTTAGCTTCCGGGTTCGGAATGTAAAC
>NZ_JBFRER010000172.1:0-11457 GCF_052114405.1 Streptomyces sp. M-16
CGCAGGGTGTCCTCGCCGCGATGGCGGGGGAGAGCCTGCCGGAAGCCTTCTCCGGGCTGCTGACCCCGGTGCTGCGCAAGGACCGTCCCGAGCCGGAGGCCTTCCTCGGCGCCCTCGCCGAGGCCTGGACCCGCGGCCTGCCCGTCGACTGGAGCCCCCTCCTAGCCGACCGCCCGGCCCGCCGGGTGGACCTCCCCACGTACGCCTTCGAACACCAGCGGTTCTGGCTCGCCCCCTCCCGCACCTCCCACGGGGAGGCGGCCGGACTCGGCCTCGCCTCCGCCGCCCACCCGCTGCTCGGGGCCTCGGTCGACCTGGCCGACGGGGACGGGCTGGTCCTCACGGGCCGGCTGTCCGCCGACACCCTGCCCTGGGCCGCCGACCACGCCGTGGCCGGCACGGTCCTGCTCCCCGGCACCGCCTTCGTCGAACTCGCCCTGCGCGCGGGCGACGAGGTGGGCTGCGGCACCCTGGAGGAACTGACCCTGGAAGCCCCGCTCGCGCTCCCCGAGCGCGGCGCGGCCCGCCTCCAGGTCGCCGTGGGCTCCCCGGACGAGGAGTCCGGCTCCCGCAGCGTCGTGATCCACTCGCGGCCCGAGGGCGCCGAAGCGGCCCTGCCGTGGACCCGGCACGCCACCGGCACCCTCACCGCCGCCGCGCCCGCGCCGAGCGGTGCGGAGTTCGCCGTCTGGCCGCCCGCCGGGGCCCGTCCTGTGGACCTGGGCGGGTTCTACGAGGGCCTCGCCGAGGCCGGATACGCCTACGGGCCCGCGTTCCAGGGCCTCAAGGCCGCCTGGCGGTCGGGCGAGGAGGTCTACGCCGAGGTCGTCCTCGACCCGGCCCGGCAGGAGGAGGCCGCCGGCTTCGGCCTGCACCCGGCCCTGCTCGACGCCTCCCTGCACGGCATGCTGCTCGACGTCGCGTCCGGCGCCGACACCGGCCTGCGGCTGCCCTTCGCCTGGAGCGGGGTCACCGTGCACGCCGAGGGCGCCTCCTCCGTACGGGTGCGGCTGGTGCCCGCCGGCGCCGACGCCGTGGCGGTCACCGTCGTGGACCCGGCCGGACTGCCGGTCGCGACCATCGACTCCCTCACCCTGCTGCCCGTCTCCCACGACCAGCTGCACCGGGCGCGGACGGCCGACCAGGACGCCCTGTACCGGGTCGACTGGACCACGGCCACCGCCGCCGACGCGCCGCAGCTGAACTGGGTGGTGCTCGGCGCGCCCGCCGACCCGGACGACGAGGGCATGCCGGCCCACCGGGACCTCGACGCGCTGGCCGCCGCCGTGGCGGGCGGCGCCCCCGCCCCCGACGCGGTGCTGCTGCCGGTCCCCCGGACGCGTACCGCCGTACGGGCGGACGGGGTACGGGAGGCCACCGCGAGCCTGCTGCGCACGCTCCAGCGCTGGTTCGCCGAGCCCGCGTTCGGTGCGTCCCGCCTGGTCGTGGCGACGCGCGGCGCGGTCGCGGCCCGCCCCGGCGAGGACGTGACCGACCTGACCCACGCCGGGCTGTGGGGCCTGGTGCGCTCCGCACAGGCGGAGAACCCCGGCCGGCTCGTGCTGATCGACACGGACACCTCCGTCGAGGAGGCCCCGGTGATCCCGGCCGTCGCCACCGGCGAGAGCCAGATCGCCGTCCGCGACGGCGAGTTCCTCGTCCCGCGCCTGGCCCGAGCCGACGCGGCGGCCCTGCTCGCCCCGCCGCGCGACGTCCCGCACTGGAGGCTCGACACCACCGGCGGCGGCACCCTGGAGAGCCTGGCCCTGGTCCCGTTCCCGGAGGCGGCCGAGCCGCTCGCCGCCGGGCAGGTGCGGATCGCGGTCCGGGCCGCCGGCCTGAACTTCCGTGACGTCCTGATGGCACTCGGCATGTACCCGGACAAGATCGTCCTGGGCAGCGAGGCCTCCGGCGTCGTCATCGAGACCGGCTCCGGAGTCACCCACCTCGCCCCCGGCGACCGGGTGATGGGCATGGTCCCGCACGCCTTCGGCGAGGTCGCCGTCGCCGACGCGCGCACCGTGGCGCGGATGCCCGCGGGCTGGTCCTTCGAGCAGGCCGCCTCCGTGCCCGCGGTGTTCCTGACCGCCTACTACGGGCTCGTCGACCTGGCCGGGCTGAAGGCCGGGGAACGGATCCTCGTTCACTCGGCGGCCGGCGGCGTCGGCATGGCCGCCGTCCAGCTCGCCCGCCACCTCGGCGCCGAGGTGTTCGGCACGGCCAGCGAGGCCAAGTGGGACGTACTGCGCCGCCAGGTCAGGCTGGAGGGCGCCCATTACGGTTCCTCCCGCTCGACCTCCTTCGAGCAGCGGTTCACGCACGCCACCGGCGGCCGCGGCATGGACGTGGTCCTGGACTGCCTGGCCGGGGAACTGGTCGACGCGTCGCTGCGGCTGCTGCCGCGCGGCGGCCGGTTCATCGAGATGGGCAAGACCGACATCCGCGATCCGCAGGAGGTGGCCCGCGCCCACCCGGGCGTGCGCTACCAGGCCTTCGACCTGATGGAGGCCGGCCCGGAGCGCATCGGCGAGATGCTCACCGAACTCGCCCGGCTCTTCGAGGCGGGGGTGCTGCGGCCCCTGCCGGTGCGCACGTGGGACGTCCGGCGGTCGCCGGAGGCGTTCCGGTTCATGAGCCAGGCCCGGCACACCGGCAAGATCGTCCTGACGGTCCCGCAGGGCTGGGACCCGGACGGGACGGTCCTGATCACGGGCGGTACGGGCACCCTGGGGGCGCTCGTCGCCAGGCACCTGGTCACCGAGCACGGCGTACGGCACCTGCTGCTGACGGGCCGGCGCGGCCCGCAGGCCCCGGGGGCGGCCGAACTGGTGGCGGAGATAGCGGAGCTGGGTGGTTCGGCCGAGGTCGTGGCGTGTGACGCCGCCGATCGCGACGCGCTCGCCGGACTCCTCGCCGCGATCCCCGCCGACCGGCCGCTGCGCGCGGTCGTCCACACCGCCGGGGTCGTCGACGACGGGGTCCTGGACGCGCTGACCCCGCAGCGGCTGGCAGCCGTCCTGCGGCCCAAGGCCGACGCCGCCGTCAACCTGCACGAGCTCACCCGCGACCTGGACCTGACCGCCTTCGTCCTCTACTCGTCGGCGGCCGGTGTCCTGGGCAACGCGGGCCAGGCCAACTACGCGGCGGGCAACTCCTTCCTGGACGCCCTCGCCCAGCACCGGCGGGCCCACGGCCGGCCGGGCGTCTCCCTCGCCTGGGGCCACTGGGCCGAGTCCAGCGGCATGACCGCCGGACTCGACACCACCGACCTGGCCCGCCTGGGCCGGTCCGGATTCCTGCCCATGACCAACGAGCAGGGTCTGGCCCTCCTCGACGACTCCCTCGTCCAGGACGAGGCGCTCCTCGCCCCCGTCCGGCTGGACCTGGCCGGCCTGCGCGGCCAGGCCCGCGACGGCTCCCTGCCCGACCTGCTCAAGGGCCTCGTACGGGCCCCGGCCCGCCGGGTCGCGGGACCGGCCGCCGCCGCGGAGGGCGCCGAACCCCTGGCCCGGCGGCTCGCCGCCCAGCCGGAATCCGAGCGGGAGCACCTCCTGCTGGAGCTGGTGCGGACCAACGTCGCCACCGTCCTCGGACACGGGGCGCCCGGCGCCGTCGGCGCGGACCGCACCTTCAAGGAACTCGGCTTCGACTCGCTGACCGCCGTCGAGTTCCGCAACCGGCTGGGAGCGGCGACCGGCCTGCGGCTGCCCCCCACGCTGATCTTCGACTACCCGACGGCCAGCACGCTCGCCAAGCACCTGCTGAACGAGCTGGTGCCCGCGGAGGCCGCAGCCCCCGGGGCCGACCTCCTCGCCGAACTCGGCCGCTTCGAAGTGGCCGTGCTCGCCGCCGACCCGGACGCACCCGGACACGACGAGGTGACGGGCCGCATCGAGGAACTCCTCCAGCGCTGGAAGGCGGCGGCCGCCGCCTCCGCGCCGACGGCCCCCGCCGGCGGGGAGGACGTGGCGGACCGGCTCTCGTCGGCCTCGGCCGACGAGGTACTCGACTTCATCCAGAACGAGCTCGGGGTCTCCTGATCCCCGGCGACCGCGAGAACAGGGAAGGACACGCCGCGATGGCGAACGAGGACAAGCTGGTCGAGTCCCTCAAGCGAGTGGCCGCCGAGCTCCACGAGACCCGGCAGCGGCTGAGCGATGCCGAGAGCCGGGGCAGCGAGCCCATCGCCCTGGTGGGCATGGCCTGCCGCTACCCGGGAGGGGTCCGCTCCCCCGAGGACCTGTGGCGGCTGGTCGCGGAGGGACGCGACGCGATATCCGCCTTCCCGGCCGACCGCGGCTGGGACCTGGACACCCTCTACCACCCGGACCCGGACCACCCCGGGACGACGTACACCCGCTCCGGCGGGTTCCTGCACGACGCGCCGGAGTTCGACCCCGGCCTGTTCGGCATCTCCCCGCGCGAGGCACTGGCCATGGACCCGCAGCAGCGGGTCCTGCTGGAGACCTCCTGGGAGGCCCTCGAACGGGCCGGGCTCGACCCCGGCACGCTGAAGGGCACCCAGACCGGCGTCTACGTCGGCGCCGCGACCCCCGCCTACATCGTCGGCGGCCACAACACCCAGGGCGGTGCCGAGGGCTACACCCTCACCGGCACCTCCGGCAGCGTCGTCTCCGGGCGCCTCGCCTACCACTACGGCTTCGAGGGCCCGGCCGTCACCGTCGACACGGCCTGCTCCTCCTCCCTGGTCGCCCTGCACCTGGCCGCCCAGGCGCTGCGGGGCGGAGAGTGCTCGATGGCGCTCGCCGGCGGTGTCAGCGTCATGTCCGTCCCCGGCCTGTTCGTCGAGTTCAGCCGCCAGCGCGGACTGTCCGAGGACGGCCGCTGCAAGGCGTTCGCCGCCGCCGCCGACGGCACCGGCTGGGGCGAGGGCGTCGGCGTGATCGTCCTCGAACGGCTCTCCGACGCCCGTCGCAACGGCCACCAGGTCCTCGCCGTCATCCGCGGCTCCGCCACCAACCAGGACGGCGCCTCCAACGGCCTCGCCGCCCCCAACGGCCCCTCCCAGCAGCGCGTCATCCGCCAGGCCCTGGCCAACGCCCGGCTGCGCGGGCGGGACGTCGACGTCGTGGAGGCGCACGGCACCGGCACCACCCTCGGCGACCCGATCGAGGCACAGGCCGTCATCGCCACCTACGGCCAGGACCGGCCGCAGGACGCCCCGCTCTGGCTGGGCTCGCTGAAGACCAACATCGGGCACACCGCCGCGGCGGCCGGCATCGCCGGCGTCATCAAGATGACGATGGCGATCCGCAACGGCGTGCTCCCCAAGACCCTCCACGTCGACGAGCCCACCCCGTACGTCGACTGGTCGGCCGGCGCCGTCGAACTCCTGACCGACGCCCGGACGTGGCCCGACCACGAGCGGCCCCGCCGGGCCGCCGTCTCCGCCTTCGGCATCAGCGGCACCAACGCCCACCTGATCCTGGAACAGGCCACCCCCGCGCCGGAGGCGGCCCCCGCCCCGGCGGCCGGCCCCGCCCCCTTCACGGCCGCGGCCCCCACGCCCTGGCCGCTCTCCGGCCACAGCGCGGCCGCCCTGCGCGGCCAGGCGGGCCGGCTGCACGCCTTCGCCGCCGGCGCGGACGCCCCGCGCCCCGCCGACACCGCCCTCTCGCTCGCCGTCACCCGCTCCGCGCTGGCCCACCGCGCGGTCGTCGTCGCCGGCCCGGACACGGACCCCACCGGCCCGGACACCGCTCCCGCGGGCCCGGACACCGCTCCCGCGGGCCCGGACACCGCTCCCGACGCCGGCCCGGACGCCCGTACCGACGCTCGTACCGAGGCCCGTACCGAGGCCCGTACCGACACCCGTACCGAGGCACTCGCCCGCCTCGCCGCCGGGGAGAGCGCCGCCCGGCTCGTCGAGGGCACCGCCGACATCGAGGGCAAGACCGCCTTCGTCTTCCCCGGCCAGGGCTCCCAGTGGGTCGGCATGGCCGTCGAACTGTACGCCTCGTCCCCGGCGTTCGCCGCCCGCCTCGACGCCTGCGCCGAAGCCCTCGCCCCGTACACCGACTGGTCGCTCCTCGACGTCCTGCGGCAGCAGGACGGCGCCCCCGGTTTCGACCGCGTCGACGTCGTCCAGCCCGTCCTGTGGGCCGTCATGGTCTCCCTCGCCGAGCTGTGGCGCGCCTGCGGCATCGAGCCCGCCGCCGTCGTCGGCCACTCCCAGGGCGAGATCGCCGCCGCCGCCGTCTGCGGCGCCCTCTCGCTCCAGGACGCSGCGAAGGTGTCCGCGCTGCGCGCSMRGGCCMTCSTCGCCCTGGCCGGCAAGGGCGGCATGRTGTCCGTCGCCGACACCGCCGACGCCGTCCGCACCCGCATCGCGCCCTGGGGCGACCGGCTGGCCGTCGCCGCCGTCAACGGCCCCCGCTCCACCGTCGTCTCCGGCACCCCGCAGGCCCTCGACGAACTCCTCGCCGCCTGCGAGACGGACGGGGTCCGCGCCCGCCGCGTCAACGTCGACTACGCCTCCCACGGCCCGCAGGTCGAGGAGATCCGCGACGCCGTCATCGGCGCCCTCGCCGGCATCACCCCGCGCAAGGCCCGCGTCCCCTTCCTGTCCACGGTCACCGGACGGCCCGTCGACGGCACCGAACTCGACGCCGAGTACTGGTACACCAACCTCCGCCACACCGTCCGCTTCGAGGACGGCATCCGCGCCCTCCTCGAACGCGGCCACGGCTTCTTCATCGAAGCCAGCGCCCACCCGGTGCTCACCGTCGGCGTCCAGGAGACCATCGACGCCGCCGGCCTGCCGGCCGTCGCCCTCGGCTCCCTGCGCCGCGACGAGGGCGGCCCGCAGCGGTTCCTCACCTCCCTCGCCGAGGCCTGGACCCGCGGCGCCTCCCCGGACTGGCACGCCGTGCTCGCCGGACACGCCCCCCGCACGGCCGACCTGCCCACCTACGCCTTCCAGCGCGGCCGCTATTGGGCCGGGGCGGCCAACGGCGCCGCCGACGTGTCCGCCGCGGGCCTGGCCGAGGCCGGACACCCGCTGCTGGGCGCCCGCGTACGCGCCGCCGACGGCGACCGGTTCCTGCTGACCGGCCGGATCTCCCTCCAGAGCCACCCCTGGCTCGCCGACCACGCCGTCGGCGACACCGTCCTCCTCCCGGGCACCGCCTTCGTCGAACTGGCCGTCCGCGCGGGCGACGAGGCCGGCTGCGGCCGGCTGCGCGAGCTGACCCTGGAAACCCCGCTGACGCTGCCCGCGACCGGCGCCGTCCAGCTCCAGCTCGTCGTCGGCGAACCCGCCGCCGACGGCAGCCGCCCGGTGGCCGTCCACGCGCGGCCCGAGGACTCCGCCGGGGACGCGCCCTGGACCCGGCACGCCACCGGCCTCGTCGCCCCCGCCACCACCGCTCCCGGCGCCGGTGCGGACCTCAGCGTCTGGCCGCCGGCCGGCGCGGAGCCCGTCGACATCGAGGGCTTCTACGAGCGGACGGCCGAGGCCGGTTACGCGTACGGGCCCGCGTTCCAGGGCCTCAAGGCCGCCTGGCGCGTCGGCGGGTCGGTGTACGCGGAGGTGGCGCTCGATGCCGCGCGGCGCGAGGAGGCGGCCGGCTTCGGCCTGCACCCCGCCCTCCTCGACGCCGCCCTCCACGCCACGCTCCTCGGCGCCGACACCGGCTTCGACGGCGTCCGGCTGCCCTTCACCTGGAGCGGAGTGAGCCTGCACGCCACCGGCGCCGCCGCCCTGCGCGTGCGCATCACCCCGGCCGCCGACGGCGAACTCGCCGTGGACCTCGCCGACCCCGAAGGCCGGCCCGTCGCCACCGTGGACGCCCTCGGCCTGCTGTCCGTCACCCCCGACCGGCTCCGGGGCGCCCGCGCGGACACCCTGCACCGCGTCGCGTGGAACGAGGTCCCGACGCCCGCCGACGCGCCCGCCGGGACCTGGACCGAACTCGGCGGCGCCGGCTTCCCCGACCTCGCCGCGCTGACCGCCGCCCTCGACGCCGGAACCGCAGCCCCCACCCACGTCCTCCTCACCCACCCGGCGACCGACGCCACCGGCTCCGGTCAGGACCCGGCCCGCGCGGCCCGCGCCGCCACCGCCGCGCTCCTCGTCACGCTCCGCGACTGGATCGCCGACGAACGCCTGGCCGCCCTGCGCCTGGTCGTCACCACCACCGGCGCGGTCCGCACCGGCTCCGGCGACCCCGCGCCCGACCTCGTCCTCGCCCCGCTGTGGGGCCTCGTCCGCTCGGCGCAGTCCGAACACCCCGACCGCGTACAGCTCGTCGACCTCGACGGCACCGACGCCTCCCGGGCCGCACTGGAGCGTGCCGTCGCCACCGGCGAACCCCAGCTCGCCCTTCGTACGGGCACCGCCCGCGCCCCCCGCCTGGTCCGCGCCGACCCCGCACCCGCCGGGGACACCCCCTGGAACCCGGAGGGGACGGTGCTGGTGACCGGGGGTACGGGTGCGCTGGGCGCGCTGGTGGCGCGGCACCTGGTCAGCGAGCACGGGGTGCGGCACCTGCTGCTGACGGGCCGTCGTGGTCCGGATGCTCCGGGTGCGCTGGAACTCGTGGCGCAGATCGCGGAGTTGGGTGGTTCGGCGCAGGTCGTGGCGTGTGACGCGGCGGACCGTGACGCGCTGGCTTCGGTGCTGTCGGCCGTTCCGGCCGACCGTCCGCTGACCGGTGTGGTGCACGCGGCCGGTGTCCTGGACGACGGTCTGGTCGCCTCGCTGACGGACGAGCGCCTCGACGCGGTGATGCGTCCCAAGGCGGACGCGGCGTGGAACCTCCACGAGCTGACCCGCGACCTCGACCTCACCGCCTTCGTCCTCTTCTCCTCCGCCGCCGGCGTCCTCGGCAACCCCGGCCAGGCCAACTACGCCGCCGCCAACGCCTTCATGGACGCCCTCGCCGCCCACCGCCGGGACCGGGGCCTGCCCGCCCGCTCCCTCGCCTGGGGCCTGTGGGAGACCAGCGGCCTCACCGGCCACCTCACCGACGGGGACCTCGGCTGGGCCTCCCGCGCCGGCATCCTCCCCCTCACCGCCGCCCAGGGCCTCGCCGCCCTCGACGCGGCCACCGGTGCGGGCGCCGCCGACGCCGAACCCGTCCTGGTCCCCGTACGCCTGGACGCGGCGACCCTGCGCACCCGCGCCGCCGCCGGGCTCCTGCCCCCGCTGCTGCGCTCCCTGGTCCGCACCCCCGCCCGGCGCGCCGTCGACGCGGGCACCGAGGCCGAGGCCTCCACCCTCGCCCGCCGCCTCGCCGCCCTCGGCGAGGGCGAGCGCGAGCGCGAACTCCTCGGCCTCGTCAGCGGGCAGGTGGCGGCCGTCCTCGGCCACGCCGACCCGTCGGCGATCCGCCCCGACATGGCGTTCAAGGAGCTCGGCTTCGACTCCCTGACCGCCGTCGAGCTGCGCAACCGGCTGAACGCCGCCACCGGCCTGAAGCTGCCCGCCACGCTCATCTTCGACCACCCCACGCCGGCCGCCCTGGCCCGCCACGTGCTCTCCGGCTTCCTCACCCCGGCCGCCGCCGGCACCGCCACGCCCGCCCCGGCGCCCGCCCACGCCCCCGACGAGCCGATCGCGATCGTCGGCATGGCCTGCCGCTACCCCGGCGGGGTCGGTTCGCCCGAGGACCTGTGGCGGCTGGTCGCCGAGGGCCGCGACGCCGTCGGCGGGTTCCCCACCGACCGCGGCTGGGACCTGGACGCCCTCTACGACCCCGAGGGGCGCCGGCCGGGCACCTCGTACACGCGCAACGGCGGATTCCTCTACGACGCCGCCGACTTCGACCCCGAACTCTTCGGGATCTCCCCGCGCGAGGCCGTCACCATGGACCCGCAGCAGCGGCTCCTCCTCGAAGCCTCCTGGGAGGCCTTCGAACGCGCCGGCCTCGACCCCTCGGACCGCAAGGGCACGCGGACCGGCGTCTTCGCCGGAGTCATGTACCACGACTACGCCGACCACGTGGAGCGGGCCGCCGACAGCGCCGAGGGCTACCTGCTCACCGGCACCTCCGGCAGCGTCGTCTCCGGCCGCCTCTCCTACGCCTTCGGGCTGGAGGGCCCGGCCGTCACCGTCGACACCGCCTGCTCCTCCTCCCTCGTCGCCCTGCACCTCGCCGCCCAGGCGCTGCGGGCCGGCGAGTGCACGATGGCCCTGGCCGGCGGTGTCACCGTCATGGCCACCCCCAGCGTCTTCGTCGAGTTCAGCAAGCAGCGCGGACTGTCGGCCGACGGCCGCTGCAAGTCCTTCTCCGCCGCCGCCGACGGCGCCGGCTGGTCCGAGGGCGCCGGCGTGCTCCTCCTGGAGAAGCTCTCCGACGCCCGCGCCAACGGCCACCGGGTCCTCGCCGTCCTGCGCGGCTCCGCCGTCAACCAGGACGGTGCCAGCAACGGCCTGACCGCCCCCAACGGCCCCTCGCAGCAGCGCGTCATCGAACAGGCCCTCGCCAACGCCCGGCTGACCACCCACGACGTCGACGCGGTCGAGGCCCACGGCACCGGGACCACCCTCGGCGACCCCATCGAGGCACAGGCCCTGCTGGCCACCTACGGCCGGGACCGGCCCGCGGACCGGCCCCTGCTGCTCGGCTCCGTCAAGTCCAACATCGGGCACGCGCAGGCCGCCGCCGGAGTCGCCGGCGTCATCAAGATGGTCATGGCCCTGCGCGAGGGCGTCCTGCCCAAGACCCTGCACGTCGACGAGCCGTCGGCCCACGTGGACTGGTCGGCGGGCGCCGTGGAGCTCCTGACGGAGTCCGTCGACTGGCCGCAGACCGGCCGGCCGCGCCGCGCGGGCGTCTCCTCCTTCGGCGCCAGCGGCACCAACGCCCACGTCGTCCTGGAACAGGCGCCCGAGCAGGCGCCCGCCCCCGCCGCCCCCGACACGGACGGCGGCCCGGTCACCTGGACCGTCTCCGGCCGCGGCCCCGAAGCCCTGCGCGCCCAGGCCGCACGGCTCGCCGCGTACGCCCGTACCCACACCGGCCTGGACCCGCGCGCCGTCGCGCGGGCCCTCGCCACCACCCGCTCCGCGCTCGAACACCGGGGCGCGGTCACCGCCACCGGCCTGGACGGGCTGCTGGCCGGACTCGACGCCCTGGCCGGGGCCGCCAAGGCTCCCGTCCAGCCCGGGAAGTCCGCCTTCCTGTTCTCGGGTCAGGGTGCGCAGCGTCCGGGGATGGGGCGTGAGCTGTACGAGGCGCAGCCGGTGTTCGCGGCCGCGTTCGACGAGGTGTGCGGACGGTTCGACCTGCCGCTGAAGGAGCTGGTGTTCGGGGGTGGCGAGGAGGTCCACCGCACGGAGGTCACCCAGCCGGCGCTGTTCGCCGTCGAGGTGGCGCTGTACCGGCTGGCGGAGTCGTTCGGTCTGCGTCCGGACTTCGTCGCGGGTCATTCGATCGGTGAGATCGCGGCCGCCCACGTCGCCGGGGTCCTCTCCCTGGCGGACGCGGCCCG